>NZ_DAMDQC010000007.1:0-61501 GCF_032082325.1 Pantoea sp. CTOTU50773
ACGACCTTGCCAAGGTCGGGGTCGCGAGTTCGAGTCTCGTTTCCCGCTCCAGATTTTCATATTCACTAATGTTATTTGCTCTCGGGCGTAATCAGACTTAAAACTGCTGCAGTCTTTATCGATCTCATGCGGCCTGGTTTTCTTTCTGGAAATTTTACGTACCGCATTAGCACCAACGATGCCTGTAGTCTGTTGCAGTTATCTTACAGGTTATCCACAATGCGCCTGCAACGTACCGACGGCGTTTTACCCTATCTGCAAAACTGTTTTGAACAGAGTTATCCACAAGCTCTGGACAAGCCCCTGCGCGCAATATTCTACTTAAATGTTTACAATAATCATTTAACTCATTGATTGTTAATGAATTAAAGGTATTTCAGTCTGTGAATAGTCTTGGTAGACGATATAATGATCCTCGTCACTATTCGGCTTTATAATTTTATTCACAGCATGTGGAAAAGGATTTTATCCTGCGCGATTGGTTAATCACGCATCACGGACCAGGCCTTTCTCGACGGCGCGCACTAAGCGCTGTTTCTTCGCGGGCTGAACATCCACGCTCTGTGCCGCACGCCTCTGTAATTGCTGCGTGATGGCCCAGTCAATATGCTCATCCAGCATGGCGTTTTCACCGCTACGCATTTGCAACGCCGCCAGATTTTCTTCTGCCCAGGGCGCATTGCCCAATGCTACTGCGATATTCCTCAGCCAGCGTAAGTGGCCGATGCGGCGGATCGCAGAGCCTTCAGTGACTCGCAAGAATTTCGCTTCATCCCACTTGAAGAGATCCACCAACGGCGGCGCGTGCAGCACCGCGCGCGGCGAGAAATCATCTTCATCGGTCAACTGACCATAACGATTCCACGGACAGATAAGCTGGCAATCGTCACATCCATAGATGCGGTTACCAATCAGCGGACGGAATTCTTCCGGTATCGCACCTTCCAGCTCAATAGTGAGATAGGAAATACAGCGCCGCGCGTCAACCACATAAGGCTCAACGATAGCGGAAGTCGGGCAAATAGTGATGCAGGCGACGCAGCGACCGCACTGTTCTTCCTGTGGCTGATCGACGGGCAACGGCAAATCAATCAGCAACTCGCCGAGAAAGAACCAGGAACCGGCTTCGCGATTGAGAATGAGCGAGTGTTTACCGGTCCAGCCCAAGCCTGCTTTGGCGGCAATCGGCCGTTCAAGGATGGGGGCGGAATCGACAAATGGGCGAAAGTTGAGTTCGCCACAATGCGCCTGAATCATTTCTCCAAGCTTTTTCAGGCGATTGCGCAATACTTTGTGATAATCGCGGCCCAGCGCATAGCGGCTGACATAGCCCAGCTGAGGATTTTTTAAGGTGCTGGCAAACGCCGCTTTGGCCGGAAGGTAGTTCATGCGCACGCTGATCACGCGCAGTGTGCCGGGCAGGAGTTCATGCGGACGCGCACGCATCATGCCGTGGCGCGCCATCCAGTCCATCTCTCCGTGATACTGCTTCTCCAGCCAATCCTGTAATTTGGGCTCTTCAGCGCTAAGATCGGTATCGCAAATACCAACCTGCTGAAAGCCGAGTTCGCGCCCCCACTGTTTAATTTGGTGGGCAAGCTGTTGAAGATCGAGAGGGTATGACATGAGAAACCAGGCAATTGAAGCAAACCCGCGCAGTTTACCACACTCTGTCTGGCCTGCGCAGGCGATAGGGCAACTGGAGCGCGATGCGGCGGATAGCCTGGGTTTAACCTTGTATGAATTGATGCTGCGCGCCGGACAGGCGAGCTACGAACGGGTGCGGGCGCAATGGCCGCAGGCGCAGCATTGGCTGATTCTGTGCGGACAGGGTAATAACGGGGGCGATGGCTATGTGGTGGCGCGGTTGGCACAGGCTGCGGGGCTAGAGGTGACACTGCTGGCATGTACCGGTAATAAGCCGCTGCCGGAAGAAGCGCAGCAGGCGCAAGAAGCCTGGCTGGCGGCGGGCGGGGTGATACATGCCCCGGATGCGTCATGGCCGCAAAACATTGATGTGATCATCGATGCATTGCTCGGTACCGGCATCAATCGTGCACCAGCCGCGCCTTACGCTGAATTGATTGATCTGGCCAATGCACATGCCGCGCCCATCTTCGCGATAGATATTCCATCGGGGTTGAATGCTGCCACTGGCACCACGCCGGGCAATGCCATCAACGCGGATGTCACCCTGAGTATGATTGTGTTGAAACCGGGATTGTTGACTGGTAAAGCTCGCGATCACGTGGGTCGATTACATTGTGATGCGCTAGGCCTGAATGCATTCCTCGCGGGCGAGACGGATCCCATTCAACGCTACGATGCGGCTGATCTGGTGCACTGGCTGAAACCACGAAAAGCCACTTCGCACAAAGGTGACCATGGACGTTTAGTGGTAGTGGGAGGGGATACTGGCACCGCCGGGGCGATTCGAATGACGGCGGAAGCGGCGCTGCGCAGTGGTGCTGGGCTTGTGCGCGTGCTCACGCATGAAGATAATATCGGCCCGATTCTGACCGCGCGACCGGAGCTTATGGTCGATGCGCTAAATGATGAAACGCTGGAACAGGCCCTGCAATGGGCAGACGTGATCGCTATCGGGCCCGGACTGGGACAACGTGAGTGGGCTCAGAAGGCACTGAAAAAAGTCGCGTCTAGTGAAAAGCCGATGCTTTGGGATGCTGATGCGCTTAACCTGCTGGCAATCAAGCCGGATTACCGTCAGAATCGCATCATTACTCCGCATCCTGGCGAGGCCGCACGGCTGTTAGGCGTGAAGACCAGTGAGGTCGAGCGCGACCGCTTACAGGCGGCGCAAACGCTCGCTAAACGCTACGGCGGTGTGGTGGTGCTGAAAGGCGCAGGCACGATCGTGGCCAGCGCGGCAGGTGACATCGCGATTGCGGATGTAGGCAATGCAGGGATGGCATCCGGCGGCATGGGCGATGTCCTGAGCGGTATCATTGCGGCCATGCTGGGCCAGAAACTGACTTTACTTGAGGCAGCCTGCGCGGGCTGTGTCGCACACGGTGCAGCGGCAGATGCGGTTGCCCGGCAGCGCGGTACGCGCGGCATGTTAGCCACTGATTTGTTCGAACTGCTGTGGCAGTTTGTTAATCCAGAGATGATCCAACAATAAAGCATGAAAACCTGTGTTATCCCTTTGCCCGATGAGGCGGCAACCCTAAATCTGGGTGCGCAACTTGCCCGCGTTTGCAGCAGCGCGTTGGTGATCTATCTTTATGGCGATCTCGGCGCCGGTAAAACCACGTTTAGCCGCGGCTTTTTGCAGGCGCTTGGCCATCAGGGTAATGTGAAAAGCCCAACCTATACGCTGGTGGAGCCCTACGAACTCGGCTCACGCACGCTGTATCACTTCGATCTTTATCGCCTGGCCGATCCTGAAGAGCTGGAGTTTATGGGTATCCGCGATTACTTCAGCGGGGATGCATTGTGCCTGGTCGAATGGCCGCAGCAGGGCGCTGGCGTATTACCCGAGCCCGATCTGGCATTGACGCTGCGCTACGTGGACGCGGCGCGAGAAGCGGAGATCAGCGCGGTTTCTGCAGTGGGTGAAACGCTGCTGGCCCAGTTCCAGCAAGGCAGGGAGTCGGCATGACCGCATGGATGAAAGGGATTCTGCTGGCTGCGCTCTGTATCGTTTCTGCTTCTGCGTTATCTGCCACCTTGTCAGATATCAAAGTCGAAAACGGCGACAGTCAGGCAACCGTCACGCTGAGTTTTAATGGTCAACCCGTGTATGGTTTCTTCCCGCTGCATAACCCCAATCGTGTGGTGCTGGATATTCGGCAAAGTGGCGCGATTAAGGGCTTGCCGCTGAACTTTAGCGGCGAAAACATCGTACAACGCATTCGCAATAGCCAGCCGAAAGATAAACAGAGTATTCGTTTGGTGTTCGAACTGACGCAGGCGGCACACACGCGTGCCAGCACCCAACGTGACGGCAATCAGTATCGCGTGGTGTTTACCATTCGCGGTACGCAACCGGCAAAACGCAGCACTGCTGCCGCACCGGTGACCACCGCTCGCCAGAGCGAGAGTGCGGCGAATCCCTTTAATGCCAATCCGGTGACCACCGTCACCAACAGCAACACCACGGTACGTCCGGGTGGCGCCGTTTCACGCAATGACACGGTGATTGTGGCGATTGATGCCGGCCACGGTGGTCAGGATCCCGGCGCATCGGGCCAGCATGGCCTGCACGAGAAGAACGTCACCATTGCCATTGCGCGCAAACTGAAAGCGCTGATGGATCAGGACCCGATGTTTAAGCCCGTGCTGACGCGAAACGGCGATTACTTTATCTCGGTGATGGGGCGATCCGAGGTGGCGCGAAAAGAGAATGCCAATTTACTGGTATCGATTCACGCCGACGCCGCGCCCAACCATTCGGCGACCGGCGCATCCGTTTGGGTGTTATCAAACCGCCGCGCCAATAACGAAATGGCGAACTGGCTGGAACAGAAAGAGAAGCAGTCCGAATTGCTGGGCGGTGCTGGTGATTTACTGGCAAACAGCCAGGCTGATCCTTACTTAAGCCAGGCGGTACTGGATCTGCAATTCGGGCATTCACAGCGCGTTGGTTATGATGTCGCGGTGAAAGTGCTGCAGCAACTGCGCGGAGTGACGCCGTTGCACAAACGTTTACCGGAGCATGCCAGCTTAGGCGTGTTGCGTTCACCGGATATCCCTTCTTTACTGGTTGAGACTGGCTTTATCAGTAACGCGGCGGAGGAGCGGCTGCTTGGCAGCAGCGCGTATCAGGAGAAAATTGCTCAGTCGATCTATAAAGGACTGCGCAACTATTTCCTCGCGCATCCGCTGCAATCCATCCCAAAGGAGGAAAACCGGCCGCTGGACAGCGCACCAGCGGTTAGCGTTGCCAGCAACCCGGCAACCGGTACCGTGCAATACACTGGCGCGACGCAGCGCCATACGGTGACGCGCGGTGAGACGTTGTCAGGTATTGCCGCCAAATACGGTGTCAGCATGGCAACTCTGCGTGACCTCAATAGCCTGAAACGCGATGTGGTGTGGGTCGGGCAACACTTGAAAGTCCCGGCAAAATCGGGCGTGAGCGTGACCGCTGCGAGTCGTCCTACCCGACACAAAGTGGTACGCGGTGATTCACTCACCGGGATCGCCGCTCATTATGGTGTCAGCCCCAAAGCCATCATGCAGGCGAATAATATGAAGTCGAGCAACGTGATGCTGGGGCAAAACTTAAAGATTCCACAATCCTGATTGCTGGCGCTGCGGCGCCAGTCTGCTTAAAGGATCACCACCATGCCAATACAGATTTTACCGCCGCAGCTGGCGAACCAGATTGCCGCCGGCGAAGTGGTTGAGCGCCCGGCATCGGTCGTAAAAGAGCTGGTGGAAAACAGTCTTGATGCCGGCGCGACGCGCATTGACGTTGATATCGAAAAAGGCGGCGCGAAGTTGATTCGCATCCGCGATAACGGTTGTGGCATCGCCAAAGCCGAACTGGCCATGGCATTGGCTCGCCATGCTACCAGTAAAATTGCTTCGCTGGATGATCTTGAGGCGATTATGAGCCTCGGTTTTCGCGGCGAAGCCCTCGCCAGTATCAGTTCGGTTTCACGCCTCACGCTAACCTCTCGCACCGCGGATCAACACGAAGCCTGGCAAGCCTATGCGGAAGGACGTGATATGGATGTCACGGTGAAACCTGCAGCACATCCTGTCGGGACGTCGCTGGAAGTGCTCGATCTGTTTTACAACACCCCGGCGCGCCGCAAGTTTATGCGCACCGAGAAGACCGAATTTACCCATATTGATGAAGTGATTCGCCGTATCGCGCTGGCGCGCTTTGACGTGGCAATTTCGCTGACCCACAACGGCAAGATGATTCGCCAGTATCGTGCGGTGGATCAGGAAGCGCAGCGTGAACGCCGTCTTGGCGCTATCTGTGGCACCCCCTTTATGCAACATGCTCTGCGCATTGACTGGCAGCATGACGATTTGGCGTTGCGTGGATGGGTGGCCGATCCCGCCGGGTCACGTCAGGTGACGGATCTGCAATATTGTTACGTCAATGGCCGCATGATGCGTGACAAGCTGATCAACCATGCGATTCGGCAGGCGTATCAGACGCAGTTGGGGGAAGATCAACAACCCGCTTATGTGCTGTATCTGGAGATCGATCCCCATCAGGTGGATGTCAATGTTCATCCCGCGAAGCACGAAGTCCGTTTTCACCAGTCACGGCTGGTGCATGATTTCATCTGGCAGGGCGTCATGAGTGCGTTGCAGGCGAGCCGTGCCGCAGAGTTGCCCATCACGCATGCGGAAGAGCCCGCGCCAAAGTGGCAGCCAGAGAACCGACAGGCCGCAGGCGCGAATCATTTTGCGCAACCGGCGAACACAACACGCAATAGCACCAGCTCCCGCAGCGGCGGTGCGGCAGCGGTAACGCACGCGGGTTGGCAGAATAAAGAGCCGGTGTATCGAGCACGTGAAGGTGCCGCCTACCAGCAGTTAATGAAAACGCCTGTGGCCGAAGCCCCTCGCGCCGCCGCGCCGCAACCGGCTCCCGTGCGTCAGCCTGAAGCACGCGAAGCGCCGTTGGCTGCACATGCGCAAAGTTTTGGTCGTGTGCTGAGCGTGATGCATGAGCAATATGCGCTGCTGGAACGGGGTCATCAATTACAGTTGTTGTCACTGAATGTGGCCTCACGCTGGCTGAAACAGGCCCAGTTACAACCGGGAGAAGAGGGCTTGAAACCTCAACCTTTACTGATCCCGGTCCGGCTGAAAATTGCCAAAGAAGAGTTGAATGTGATCGATGTTCAGGGCGCGTTATTGAGGCTGATGGGCATTGATTTACAACGAGAAGGTCAGCACGTCACCTTACGCGCCGTCCCTTTACCGTTACGCACACAAAATTTACAAATCTTGATTCCAGAACTGTTAGGCTACTTGGCCCGGCAGCAAGAGGTTTCTGCATCTGCGTTGGCCCAATGGCTGGCACGTCGTGATGATGCAGAACACGCTCACTGGAATCACTCGCAGGCGATTGCACTGCTGGCAGAGCTGGAAAGGCTATGCCCGCATCTGCTCAAGTCGCCGCCTTCAGGTCTGTTACAGACCATTGAGATTGAGAGCGCGATTAACGCGTTGAAGCATGAGTGAACTAAACCAGGCTAGCCGGCCAAAGGCAATTTTTTTGATGGGGCCTACCGCCTCCGGTAAGACGGCATTAGCGATTTCGCTGCGTCAGCAACTTCCGGTGGAACTTATCAGCGTTGACTCTGCCTTAATCTATCGCGGGATGGATATTGGCACGGCGAAACCTTCGGCAGAAGAGTTAGCACTGGCGCCCCATCGTTTGCTGGACATTCGCGATCCGGCGGAAGCGTATTCCGCCGCTGAGTTTCGTCGCGATGCGCTGGCAGAAATGGCGGAGATTACCCAAAAGGGTAAGATTCCGTTGCTTGTTGGTGGAACCATGCTCTACTTCAAGGCGTTGCTTGAAGGATTGTCGCCGTTGCCCTCGGCCGATCCCGAGGTGCGTCAGCGGATAGAGCAAATGGCGGCGGAGAAAGGGTGGGAAGCCCTACACCGCCAGCTGTGTGAAATCGATCCGGTCGCCAGTAGTCGTATTCATCCGAATGATCCGCAGAGACTTTCGCGAGCACTGGAAGTTTTTTTTATTTCGGGTAAAACTTTAACGGAACTGACAAAAACACCCGGCGAAGCGTTACCCTACGACGTGTACCAGTTTGCTATCGCTCCGGCGAATCGTGAACTGATACATCAACGCATTGCGTTGCGTTACGACCAGATGCTAGCGTCAGGATTTGAAGCGGAGGCTCGTGAACTGTTTGCACGAGGTGATTTGCATACGGATATGCCTTCCATTCGTTGTGTGGGTTATCGCCAGATGTGGTCTTATCTCTCTGGTGAAATCGATTACGACGAAATGGTTTATCGGGGAATTTGCGCCACCCGGCAGCTCGCTAAACGCCAGATGACCTGGTTACGTGGCTGGCCAAACGTCCATTGGTTAGACAGTGACGAGCCAGAATTAGCCCGTAATGCGGTGCTTCAGGTAGTTAGTGCGTAGCAGGGATGATTGTGTACAATTGGTCCGTTATCGTGCGCAAATTTTTACGCAGTTTTTCTGAACCACGGTTCTTAAAGTAACAAACAACAAGCATATAAGGAAAAGATAGAATGGCTAAGGGGCAATCATTACAAGACCCGTTTTTGAACGCATTGCGTCGTGAACGTGTACCGGTTTCGATCTATTTGGTGAATGGTATTAAGCTGCAAGGACAAATTGAATCCTTTGATCAGTTCGTCATTCTGTTGAAAAACACGGTTAGCCAGATGGTGTACAAGCACGCCATCTCTACAGTGGTTCCTTCTCGTCCGGTTTCGCACCATAGCAACAACCCGGGCGGTAGCGGTGGCAGCAGCAATTACCACCATAGCGGAAGCAACCAGGGCGCTCAGTCGCAGCCACAACAAGACGGCGATAACGCAGAATAATTTTGCGCTGCCGTAAAGCCAGGGCTGGGGAGCGAAAGCGTTTTCCCGTCCTGGTTATTTTATTTTAGCGAGGTTATAGCTTGTTTGACCGTTATGATGCCGGTGAGCAGGCCGTACTGGTACACATCTGGTTCTCCCAAGACAAAGAGCTGGAAGATTTGCAGGAGTTCGAAACTCTTGTCTCTTCTGCGGGCGTCGAAGCGCTGCATGTGATTACTGGCAGCCGTAAAGCGCCACATCCCAAATATTTTGTCGGTGAAGGAAAGGCAGTTGAAATTGCCGATGCGGTGAAAGCGAGTGGAGCATCGGTCGTATTATTCGATCATGCCTTATCGCCTGCCCAGGAACGTAATCTCGAGCGAGTGTGTGAATGTCGCGTTGTCGACCGCACTGGCTTAATTCTCGATATTTTTGCTCAGCGCGCCCGTACCCATGAGGGTAAATTACAGGTCGAGCTGGCACAATTGCGCCACATGGCAACCCGTTTGGTGCGTGGATGGACGCACCTTGAGCGCCAAAAAGGCGGTATTGGTTTGCGTGGTCCCGGTGAAACGCAGCTGGAAACGGACCGCCGCTTACTGCGTAATCGCATTAGTCTCATCCTTTCCCGCCTTGAGCGTGTGGAGAAGCAGCGCGAACAGGGCCGACAAGCACGCGCCAAAGCCGATGTGCCCACCGTTTCGCTGGTGGGATACACCAACGCCGGCAAATCTACCCTGTTCAATGCGGTGACGTCAGCCAATGTATATGCGGCCGATCAGCTGTTTGCGACCCTCGATCCGACACTGCGTCGCCTGAATGTGGCAGACGTGGGTGAGGTGGTTTTAGCGGATACCGTTGGGTTTATTCGCCACTTACCGCATGACTTAGTGGCGGCCTTTAAAGCCACACTGCAGGAAACACGTCAGGCGACGCTCTTGCTGCACGTGATTGACGCTGCCGATTTGCGCGTCAACGACAACATCGACGCCGTTAATGAAGTATTGGCAGAAATCGAATCGGATGAAATTCCCATGCTGTTGATTATGAATAAAATCGACATGCTGGACGGTTTTGTGCCGCGTATTGATCGTGATGAAGAGAATAAGCCGACACGCGTCTGGCTTTCTGCTCAGAGCGGTGAAGGTCTACCCTTACTTTGGCAGGCGCTGTCTGAACGCTTAGCCGGTGAAATTGCGCAGTATGATTTACGTCTGCCGCCAGAAGCGGGCCGTTTGCGCAGCCGCTTCTACCAACTGCAGGCGATTGAGAAAGAATGGAATGAAGATGATGGTTCTGTAGGTATGCACGTGCGAATGCCAATCGTTGACTGGCGTCGTTTGTGCAAACAGGAACCGTCATTAGCCAGTTATATTGTTTGATATTGCCCTAACGCCTTTACCTAACTTGTTGAAAATTGCTGCAATTATTTCTCTGGGCCGCAATTCGAAAGAGGAAGGGTAAAAAACGTAAATACAATAAATGGAGTAGAAACATGGCGTGGAATCAGCCCGGAAATAACGGACAGGACCGCGACCCGTGGGGAAGCAGCAATAATCAAGGCGGCAACTCTGGGGGAAATAAGGGAGGGCGCGATCAGGGGCCTCCTGATCTGGATGATATCTTCCGTAAGCTGAGTAAAAAACTCGGCGGACTGGGCGGTGGCAAACAGAGTGACAACAATGGCCAGCGCGGCGGCGGTAGCGGTGGCAAACTGGTTGGCATCGTTGCCGTAGCCGCAGTGGTCATCTGGGCTGCCAGCGGTTTCTACACCATCAAAGAAGCAGAACGTGGCGTTGTGACCCGTTTTGGTAAGTTCAGCCATCTGGTTGAGCCGGGCCTGAACTGGAAGCCAACCTTTATCGATCAGGTGCGTGCCGTTAACGTTGAAGCCGTGCGTGAACTGGCCGCCTCTGGCGTGATGCTGACGTCTGACGAAAACGTGGTGCGCGTGGAAATGAACGTGCAGTACCGCGTAACCAATCCTGAGCAGTATTTGTATGCGGTCACCAGCGCTGACGACAGTTTGCGTCAGGCCACCGACAGTGCGCTGCGCGGTGTGATTGGTCGTTCTACCATGGATCGTATCCTCACTGAAGGCCGTACCGTGGTGCGTAGCGAGACGCAACGTGAGCTGGATGAAACCATCCGTCCTTACAACATGGGGATTACCCTGCTTGACGTTAACTTCCAGGCGGCACGTCCACCGGAAGAAGTGAAGGCCTCGTTTGACGATGCCATCGCCGCACGTGAAAACCGCGAGCAGTACGTGCGTGAAGCAGAAGCCTATTCGAATGAAGTGCAGCCGCGTGCGAACGGTCAGGCGCAACGTATTCTGGAAGAAGCCCGCGCTTACAAAGAGCGTACGGTGTTAGAAGCGCAGGGTGAAGTGGCACGCTTTGCTTTACTGCTGCCGGAATACAAAGCCGCACCGCAAATCACCAAAGAGCGTCTGTATATCGAAAGCATGGAACGCGTGCTGAGCCATACACGTAAAGTCCTGGTTAACGACCGTGGTAACAGCCTGATGGTGCTGCCACTGGATCAACTGATGCGTGGTGGTCAGATTTCTGGCAGCCAGGCTGGCCAGAAAAACACTAATTTGATGAAGCTGCCTTCGTCTGGCAGCAGTGCCAGCAATGATGACTCTTCGTCTTATAGTCCGAGCAGCATCATGGACCAGCGTCGCGCCAATGCGTTACGCAACGATACCCAGCGCGCAGGGAGGGAGTAATCGATGCGTAAGCCAATTATTGCCGTAATTATTGTCGTCCTGGTGGCGCTGTACGCATCACTGTTCGTGGTGCAGGAAGGTGAGCGCGGTATCGTGCTGCGCTTCGGTAAAGTTCTGCGCGATAGCGAGAACAAGCCGCAGGTTTATGCACCGGGTCTGCACTTCAAGATCCCGTTTATTGAAACTGTGAAGTCGCTGGATGCGCGTATCCAGACCATGGACAACCAGGCCGATCGCTTTGTTACCAAAGAGAAGAAAGACCTGATCGTTGATTCCTACATCAAGTGGCGCATCAGTGATTTCAGCCGTTACTACCTGGCTACGGGCGGTGGTGATGTTTCTCAGGCTGAAGTGCTGCTGAAACGTAAGTTCAGTGACCGTCTGCGTTCTGAGATGGGTCGTCTGGATGTGAAAGACATCGTCACGGATTCACGTGGCCGTTTGACCACCGACGTGCGTGATGCGCTGAACACCGGTACTGCAGGCAGTGATGACGAAGTGCAGACGCCAGCTGCAGATGATGCGATTGCCAGCGCGGCAGCCCGCGTTGAGCGTGAAACCAACAGCAGCGAGCCAGCACCAAACCCGAACAGTATGGCTGCACTGGGTATTCAGGTGGTTGACGTACGCATCAAGCAGATCAACCTGCCAGCGGAAGTGTCTGATGCTATCTACAACCGTATGCGCGCTGAGCGTGAAGCGGTTGCCCGTAGCCAGCGTTCACAAGGTCAGGAAGAGGCTGAAAAACTGCGTGCTCAGGCGGATTACCAGGTCACTCGAACTTTGGCTGAAGCCCAGCGTCAGGCATTGATTTCACGTGGTGAAGGTGATGCGCAGGCAGCAAAACTGTTTGCTGATGCTTTCGGTCAGGATCCTGATTTCTATGCCTTTATCCGCAGCCTGCGTGCTTACGAGAACAGCTTCTCTGACAATCAGGACGTGATGGTGTTGAGCCCGGATAGCGATTTCTTCCGCTTTATGAAGGCGCCGACTAACGCCGCGCGTTAAGAACTGATATAACCTTGAGGCCGACAATGTTGTCGGCCTTTTTTTTGGGAAAAATAGCATGAACACAACCATCTGGATGGCGCTGGCATTGGTTCTGGTGCTGGAAGGGCTGGGTCCGATGTTTCTGCCGCGCATCTGGCGCCGCATGATTCTGTCTATGGCGCAGTTGCCCGATCGCATCCTGCATCGTTTTGGTGGTGGATTAGTGGTAGCGGGCGTGGTGATTTATTACATGCTGAGCGTGCACGCGAGCGCATAGCGTTAAATTTGAGCGATAACGCACGGCTAAATTGTGTCTTGCAGTCGATGTTTCCCCCAACATGTTGTATTGATCAAAACGCGGGCAAAAAACCGCGCAATCGTATGCTAAAAGTGCTGAAAGTGAGCAAAACCGATGGTAGAATCCATTTTTAAGCAATCGGTGATTTTGAAAAAATGGGTAAGAACGTCGTCGTACTGGGCACCCAATGGGGTGACGAAGGTAAAGGTAAGATCGTAGACCTTCTGACTGAACGCGCGAATTTCGTTGTGCGTTACCAGGGTGGCCACAATGCAGGCCATACACTTGTCATCAACGGTGAAAAAACCGTCCTCCACTTAATTCCATCTGGCATCCTGCGTGATAACGTGACCAGCATCATTGGTAATGGTGTTGTGCTGTCACCTGAAGCGCTGATGAAAGAGATGAAAGGCCTGGAAGAGCGCGGTGTGCCGGTACGTGAACGTCTGCTGATCTCCGAAGCATGTCCACTGATTCTGCAATATCACGTCGCGATGGACGTGGCGCGCGAAAAAGCGCGTGGCGCCAAAGCGATTGGTACCACCGGTCGTGGTATCGGTCCAGCTTACGAAGATAAAGTTGCACGTCGCGGTCTGCGCGTGAGCGACCTCTTCAATAAAGAAACCTTCGCCGTTAAGCTGAAAGAAATCGTCGATTTCTACAACTTCCAGCTGGTTAACTACTACAAAACTGATGCGGTTGACTATGAAAAAGTGCTGAGCGATACGTTGGCTGTGGCTGACATTCTGACCAGCATGGTGGTTGACGTTTCTGACCTGTTGGACGGTGCGCGCAAGCGTGGCGATCTGATCATGTTCGAAGGCGCACAGGGTACGCTGCTGGATATCGACCACGGTACTTATCCGTATGTGACCTCGTCTAACACCACCGCAGGTGGCGTGGCGACGGGCTCCGGTATTGGCCCACGTTATGTTGATTACGTGCTGGGTATCGTTAAAGCTTACTCAACGCGTGTTGGTGCGGGTCCATTCCCTACCGAACTGTTTGACGAAACTGGCGAGTTCCTGTGTGCACAGGGCCACGAATTTGGCGCGACCACCGGTCGTCGTCGTCGTACCGGCTGGCTGGATGCGGTTGCCGTTCGTCGCGCAGTACAGATCAACTCCCTGTCAGGTTTCTGCATGACCAAACTGGACGTGCTGGATGGCCTGAAAGAAGTGAAAATCTGTGTGGCTTATCGCATGCCGGATGGCCGCGAGATGACCACCACGCCACTGGCTGCGGAAGGTTGGGAAGGTATTGAGCCAATCTACGAAACCATGCCTGGCTGGAGCGAAACCACCTTTGGTGTGAAAACGCTGGAAGGTCTGCCACAGGCCGCGCGTGACTACATCAAGCGTGTAGAAGAAGTGACCGGTGTGCCGATTGATATTATTTCAACTGGCCCGGACCGTAGTGAGACCATGATTCTGCGCGACCCGTTCGACGCATAATCTTACATGGCCGGACACTGTCCGGCCTTTGTTTATCCGCTCTTTGACTCCGCTCACTCTCTTTTTTCTTGCAATTATCGATACTTGCTTAAGAAAAAACGCACCGGCTTCCACGCTCTGGTTTATCATCATACTTAAACACCACGCCGACCGGCGCATAACCCTAACGCCCGATGATTCACCGAGGTATATGTGCAGCTAACGAGTTTCACCGATTATGGTCTGCGTGCGCTGATTTACATGGCGACGTTGCCGGAAGGTAAGCAGACCAACATTACCGAAGTCACCGATACCTACGGGGTGTCGCGTAACCATATGGTTAAAATCATCAACCAACTCAGCCGGGCTGGCTTTGTCGCCGCGACACGCGGTAAAAACGGCGGAATTCGTTTAGGCATGGACCCGGAAAAAATCGTCATTGGTCAGGTAGTGAGAAAAATGGAGCCTTTGCAGCTGGTGAACTGTGAGGAGTGTGCCATCACACCGGCCTGTCGTCTGCGCAAGGCGCTGCACGATGCGGTCCAGTTATTCCTCAAAGAGCTGGATAACTATACATTGGCCGATCTGGTCAAAGATAACGATTCACTGTACCAAATTTTATTGTCCGAACCGCCGGTGGCAATCCAAATTAAATGACATCGGAGGAACCGTAATGTCAAAAGATCCTTATCAGGATAGAGAAGCAGAAAAGTACGACAACCCCATTCCAAGCCGCGAATTTATTCTGGCGCTGTTAGAAAAGCGTGAGAAACCCATCAATCGTGATGAAATTGCCCAGGAATTGAATATCACCAGCGAAGAGCAGCTTGAAGCGCTGCGCCGTCGTCTGCGCGCCATGGAGCGTGACGGTCAGCTGGTGTTTACCCGTCGTCAATGTTACGCCCTGCCAGAACGCCTCGACTTACTGCGCGGTAAAGTGATTGGTCACCGTGATGGCTATGGCTTCCTGCGCGTCGAAGGCCAGAAAGATGATTTCTATCTGTCTGCTGAGCAGATGAAATTCTGCCTGCACGGTGATGTGATTCTGGCACAGCCGGGTAGTGCAGACCGTAAAGGTCGCCGTGAAGCGCGCGTGGTGCGCGTGCTGGAACCACGCAACAGCCAGATTGTTGGCCGTTACTTTACCGATGCCGGCACCGGTTTTGTGGTGCCGGATGACAGCCGCCTGAGCTTCGACATCCTGATTCCGCAGGAAGAAACCCAGGGCGCGCGCATGGGCTCGGTGGTGGTTGTAGAGATCGTCCAGCGCTCAACCCGTCGCACCAAAGCCATCGGTAAGGTCACCGAGATTCTCGGCGATAACATGGGCACCGGTCTTGCGGTCGATATGGTGCTGCGCACCCACGAGATCCCACATACCTGGCCGGAAGAAGTTGAGAAAGAGATTTCGAAACTGAAAGAGCAGGTGCCAGAGGAGGCAAAAAAAGGCCGCGTCGATCTGCGTGAGTTACCGCTCGTCACCATCGATGGTGAAGATGCGCGTGACTTCGATGATGCCGTTTACTGCGAGAAAAAACGCGGTGGTGGCTGGCGTCTGTGGGTGGCGATTGCGGATGTCAGCTATTACGTGCGTCCAGGCACGGCGTTAGATGACGAAGCGCATCAGCGCGGCACGTCGGTTTACTTCCCGTCACAAGTGGTGCCGATGCTGCCGGAGATCCTCTCCAACGGTTTGTGCTCGCTGAACCCGCAGGTGGATCGTCTGTGCATGGTGTGCGAGATGACCATCTCTTCCAGCGGCAAGCTCACCGGCTATAAGCACTACGAAGCGGTGATGAACTCCCACGCGCGTCTGACCTACACCAAGGTGTGGAACATTCTGCAGGGCGATTCCGAGCTGCGTGAGCAGTATGCCGCGCAGGTTAAACACCTTGAAGAGCTGCATCACATGTATCAGGAGCTGGAAACCGCACGTGAGCAGCGTGGCGGCATCTCCTTCGAAACGGAAGAGGCCAAATTTATCTTCAATGCGGAGCGTCGTATTGATCGCGTTGAACGTACCGTGCGTAACGATGCGCACAAGCTGATCGAAGAGTGCATGATTCTCGCCAACATCGCCTCGGCGCGTTATGTTGAGAAGCATCAGGAACCGTCACTGTTCCGCGATCACGATCGTCCAACCGAAGATAGCATCAAAAGCTTCCGCACCGTATTGAACGAGCTGGGCTTGAGCCTGCCAGGAGGCGCGAAACCGCAGCCTGTCGACTATGCCGAATTGCTCAAGCAAGTGGCCGATCGCCCGGATGCAGAAATGCTGCAAACCATGTTGCTGCGCTCAATGAAGCAAGCGGTGTACGATCCTGAAAACCGTGGTCACTTTGGCCTGGCGTTGCAGTCCTATGCACACTTCACTTCGCCAATTCGTCGTTATCCTGATCTGCTGCTGCACCGTGCGATTAAATACCTGCTGGCGAAAGAGCAGGGCACGCTGAAAGGCAACACTACGCCAAACGGCGGTTATCACTACGATATGCAGCAGATGTTGCAGCTCGGTCAGCACTGTTCGATGACCGAACGCCGTGCTGATGAAGCCACGCGTGATGTCGCGGACTGGCTGAAATGTGACTTTATGCAGGATCAGGTTGGCAACGTGTTTAGCGGCGTGATCTCCAGCGTGACCGGATTTGGCTTCTTCGTGCGTCTCAACGATCTGTTTATCGATGGCCTGGTGCACGTCTCTTCGCTGGATAACGATTACTACCGTTTCGATCCAATTGGTCAGCGTCTGATTGGCGAATCTGGTGGCCGTACTTATCGTTTAGGCGATACGGTGGAAGTGCGTGTGGAAGCGGTGCACATGGATGAGCGCAAAATCGACTTTGCGCTCATCTCCAGCAAGCGCGTACCGCGCGGCGAGGGTAAAACCGAGCGCGAACGTGAGAAGCGCGGCGGCAAGCCGCCGGCAAGACGTCGTCGCGATGCGGGTAAAAAGGGCACCTTCGAGCCAGATTCAGCGTTCCGCAGCGAGAAGAAGCAGCATGCGCCTGCTGAAAAATCGGCTAAAACTGAGAAAAAAGGCAAAAAAGTCTCTGAGAAAACCCGTAAAATCGCCGCCGCCACCAAGGCCAAGCGCGGGTCGAAGAAGAAACCTAACGAAGCTTGAGGGTTGGCTCGCGAAGCCTGAAGACCTGATCGCACTTTGAAGGTGGGGTCGCCTTAAACGGCGCCCCAAAGTTAGGCTAGCGTGCTTTGATGGCGCCCGCTCGACAGATCATGGATAAGTGCGTAGTGATGGCGACTTTAAGTTAGTTCAGCGTGTTGTGACGACGAGCGTACGTTAAATCAGCACGTTTTGTAGGGTGCGCAGTTATGTGCACCGAAATTAATACTCAAATTTTCAAATCGATACATCCAACCTTGAGCAAACAAATGAGTGAAATAATTTTTGGTATTCATGCCGTGCAGGCGCTGCTGGAACGTGATCCTCAGCGTTTCCAGGAAGTCTTTATTCTCAAAGGCCGTGACGATCGTCGCCTGCAGCCGCTGATTGCCGCACTGGAAGCTCAGGGAATTGTGGTTCAGGTGGCTAATCGCCAATGGCTCGACAGCCAGGTGGAAGGCGGTGTGCATCAAGGTATCGTGGCACGCGTCAAGCAGGGTAAAAACTATCAGGAAGGCGATCTGCCGGATCTGCTGCAAAGCCTGGAAAAACCGTTTCTACTGGTACTGGATGGCGTTACCGATCCGCATAACCTCGGTGCCTGCCTGCGTAGCGCCGATGCGGCGGGCGTGCATGCCGTCATCGTGCCGAAAGATCGTGCCGCCCCGCTGAATGCCACGGCGAAAAAAGTCGCCAGTGGTGCAGCAGAGAACGTGCCATTGATTCGCGTCACCAACCTGGCACGTACCCTGCGTTTACTGCAGGAGTACAACATCTGGGTGGTTGGCACCGCAGGTGAAGCCGATCACACCGTGTACCAGAGCAACATGACTGGCCCGATGGCGTTGGTGATGGGTGCGGAAGGCGAAGGCATGCGTCGTCTGACCCGTGAACACTGCGATGAGCTGATCAGCATCCCAATGGCGGGCAGCGTCTCTTCACTGAACGTCTCTGTCGCCACCGGCGTCTGCCTGTTCGAAGCGGTACGCCAGCGTTTGGCGTGATCCCCACCACAAAAGTGTTTCTGAGCCAGGCATAACTGCACATCCCCCTCATACTTGAACCATGCGTTTTATGAGGGAGATGCCACATTATGACCTGGACAACCCACAGCGTTTTCAATCAGCCCCATCCTCTCAGTAACAGCAATTTATTCACCCGCGATATCGCTTTGTGCGAGGCAGTGGCACGTGAGGGTGCTGGCTGGGACCGCGAATGGCTGGCCTCTGTCGGACTGCAACTCGGCAGCGCGGAATCGCTGGAATTAGGTCGGCTGGCGAATACCCAACCGCCTGAGCTGCAGCGCTATGACGCACGCGGTGAACGGCTGGACGAAGTGCGCTTTCACCCGGCCTGGCATCTGCTAATGCAGGGACTATGCGCCAGCCGCTTGCACAACCTCAGCTGGCAGCCCGATGTGCAGCCCAATGCGATGGTGGCGCGTGCAGCGCGATTTATGCTGCATGCTCAGGTCGAAGCGGGTTCGCTCTGTCCGGTGACCATGACTCACGCCGCCATTCCGCTACTGCAAAATCATCTGCCGGAAGCCTACGCGGATTGGCGCGAGGCGCTGCTGAGCGATCGCTACGATGCGCATCACCAGCCGGGCAACAAAAAGCGCGGCCTGTTGATTGGCATGGGCATGACCGAGAAACAGGGCGGAACCGATGTGCTCAGCAACAGTACGCGCGCGGAACCCATTGGGGCACGCGGCACGGGCGAACCATTTAGGATCACCGGTCACAAATGGTTTTTCTCTGTGCCGCAAAGCGATGCGCATTTGATTCTGGCCCAGACTTCGCAAGGGCTGAGCTGTTTCTTTCTGCCGCGTCTGCTGCCTGATGGCACGCGCAACGCCATTCGCATCGAGCGCCTGAAGGACAAGCTAGGCAACCGCTCCAACGCCAGCGCCGAGGTGGAATTTCAGGATGCGATTGGCTGGCTGATGGGCGAAGAGGGCGATGGCGTGCGGCTGATCCTGAAAATGGGCGGCATGACACGCTTTGATTGCGCATTGGGCAGCCATGGCTTAATGCGCCGCGCCTTATCGATTGCCCTGCATCACGCGCAGCAGCGTCAGGTGATGGGCAAAAACCTTAGCGATCAGCCATTAATGCGCACCGTGCTGGCGCAGCAGGCATTGCAGTTAGAGGGGCAAACCGCGCTGCTAATGCGATTAGCGCGTGCATGGTCCACCCCCGCCAGCGAGCACGAACGTTTATATGCGCGACTGTTCACCCCCGCCGCCAAGTTTGGCATCTGCAAAGCGGGCATGCCGTTTGTGGCAGAATCGATGGAAGTGCTGGGCGGCATCGGCTATTGCGAAGAGAGTGAACTGCCGCGTCTGTACCGTGAGATGCCGGTTAATAGCATCTGGGAGGGTTCTGGCAACGTGATGTGCCTCGACGTGCTGCGCGTGCTGGGTCGCCAGGCGGACGTCATGACCATGCTCAACGATGAATTTGAAGCGGTAAAAGGCAGCAATCGCCACTTTGATCGTCGCTGGCGCCAGTTAAGGCTGCAGCTCAACCATGTGCGGGAAGGTATGGCACGTGAGGTGACGCAGGAACTGTTACAACTGGCGAGCGCGGCGATTCTGTTAAAAGTGGCAGAACCGCCGTTGGCTGATGGCTGGTGCGATCAACACCTGGATATGCGGGGGCGGCGTTCGTTGAGTGACGACCTCTGCACGCGCTTACTGTTGCGCGCCAGCGCTGGTTGAAGGCGCACCATAGAGAATCGCAGTACCGTACCAAAAACCGGGCAGCGTGG
Organism: Pantoea sp. CTOTU50773; assembly: GCF_032082325.1. Taxonomy (NCBI): domain Bacteria; kingdom Pseudomonadati; phylum Pseudomonadota; class Gammaproteobacteria; order Enterobacterales; family Erwiniaceae; genus Pantoea; species Pantoea sp. CTOTU50773. Next base: position 19,869 of record NZ_DAMDQC010000007.1, read on the forward strand.
TTTCATCCAGCATCAGGATTTGGTAGTAAACCGCGCCCGCCTGATTCGCGCGTGCGGCCAGTGCGCGCTCGGCATCATCCGGTGAACCACGGGTAGAGATCGTAATATTGCCCAGCTTGCGCAAGCCATAACTTTGCGCACGACTAATCTCCTGCGCGTGGCTGGTGGGCGGCGGTGGGGCTTCCGGCGTGGTTTTAAACGCAGCACATCCGGTTAGTAATAGGCTCAACACCAGTAAAAAGCGATGCATAACACGCTCCTGAAAAGGAAGATGGCTCCAGTTTAGGCCATCTTCCCCGTTCACATTAGTCTTTCAAATGAAAAACACTCACTAGCTGCGTCAAATGATGACCTTGCTGGCTTAGCGTCTGCGCGGTGGTTTCCGATTGGGTGATCATATCGCTGCTTTGATGCGTTGCCTGGCCAATGTGATTCATTGCCAGATTAACCTGACCAATGCCCGCTGCCTGCTCTTGTGCGGCGATATTGATCTCGCCCATCAGCGTTTTCACCTGCTCAATATGGCTGACGATATGCTGCATCGCATCACGCGTTTGCTCCGACAGCGTATGCCCAGCCGCCACTTTATCGATGGAGGTGGCGATCAAGTTATCGATCTCTTTAGCCGCATTGGCACTGCGCTGCGCCAGCGCACGGACTTCCGCTGCCACCACGGCAAAGCCTTTGCCGTGCTCACCGGCACGCGCCGCTTCCACCGCCGCGTTAAGTGCCAGAATATTGGTTTGGAAAGCGATCGATTCAATCACATGGGTGATATCAGCAATGCTCTGTGAAGCCACGCGGATCTCCGCCATAGTTTCGACCGAGCGTGCCACCGTACTGCCGCCATGATTGACGGTGCTGGCCGCTTCACCGACCAGCGCCATCGCCTGGCGGACGTTGGCCGCGGTTTGCGCCACCGTCGCGCCAAACTGCTCCATGCTGGCAGAGGTCTCTTCCACGCTACTCGCCTGACGATTGATCTGTTCGCTAATGCTGGAGCTGCTGGCGGCGATAGTGTCAGTGCCACGACTGATATCGCGTGCCGCATAGCGAACCTGACTCACCACTTTTTCCAGCCCATCGCCGATACCGTTTATGGCCGCGACCAGTTGACCGATTTCGTCACGGCGGGTGGAATCCAGATGCGCCTGCAAATTACCGGCCGCATACTGCTCTGCCAGATGAATCACCTGCTGCAACGGGAGCGTAATGGCGCGTCGGCTGTACCAGATAAAGCCCACGGCAAAAGCGATGACCAGGGCAAGCCCAATGACGATAAACAGGTTACGGCTCTGGGTTATCGGGGCCAGCAGGCTGGCACGACTCACTTCTCCGGCAATAATCCAGTTCCAGCCCGGCAGTTGCTGCCACGCCAATAACTTAGTCTCGCCATCGAGCTCAATACTCATTAACCCTTTTGGCTGGGTTAACAGTTGCTGCTGGACGGTCTGATCCCAACGCGGCAATTTGCCTTCTGATTGACGATCAAACAGATACTGTCCCTGCGTGCTGCCGGTGGCACCGTTCAACACAAAGAAGTTGCCACTGTCGCCGAGATGGCGCGCCAGCACTTTGTCGCGCATCAGGGCGTATTGCGTATCGATCTGTACGCCAACGAACAGAATAGCGATCACCGCGCCGCTCTCATCCTGCACCGGCTGATACTGGGTGATATAACGATGGCCAAACAGCGTGGCCAGTCCGCGATAAACTTCGCCCTGATTGACGTTGCGCCATGCCGCGCTGCTGCGATCCAGTTTGGTGCCGATGGCGCGGTTACCGTCCTGTTTTTTCAGCGAGGTAGCAATACGGACATAGTCTTCACCGTCACGCACAAAGATGGTCGACACCGCACCGGTGCGATCGAGAAAATCATCCACCGCGATTTGATCGAGGTTGAGGGTTTTCAGCCCGGCGCGCAGCGTAGGCGTGCTGAATTCGCCGACCTGAATGCGATCGTTCTCATCACGACTAAAGCGCTTGGGCAGGAAGCTCTGGAAAAGTTTGGTGTAGTTCGCCACTTCTTCAGACAACGTGGCGTTAAACATGGTGGCCATTTCATTAATGCCCAGCACCTGATTTTGCATATCGTCAGTCGCCAGCTGCTCCAGTTGACGGGCCGCGTTATGACTCAGTGTTAGGGTCAGGGTAAACAGCACAATCGCCACGCTTAAAGACGTCAATACAGACAGTTTAATGCCGAGACCCATGGCGCTGAGAGAGAGACGCTTCATAAAGTACCTATTTCAAGACTATTGGAGGGGTACAAGATCAACGGCAAATGCGGCAAAAGGTTTAGTACAGAAATTATTCTGATTAAATGTGAAGTCGCTCGCGTTTTGTCGCTCAGCGCTTACACTGTGACGGGTGATAATCATTCTCAACGGAGGCGGTATGATTGAGTTGGCAACGGAAAACCTGGCAGGTATTGAGTGTATCCATGCGGCTCCCGCAGGACAGCGGCAGGCACGGTTACCCACCATCCTGTTTTATCACGGCTTTACCTCATCCAAAGAAGTGTACAGCTACTTCGCGGTGGCGCTGGCGCAGGCTGGGTTCCGCGTCGTGATGCCGGATGCCGACATGCACGGCGCGCGCTACAACGGGGATACTGAAGCGCGTATGACGCACTTTTGGGAGATCCTCAAACAGAACATTGACGAAGTACCACAGTTAGAAGCGGCGCTGCGTGAGAAAGATTTGATTGCCGATGAGCGCTTTGCAGTGGCTGGTGCTTCGATGGGCGGCATGACGGCGTTGGGCGCGATGGTGCGCTATCCGCAGATTCATAGCGTCGCTTGTATGATGGGCTCCGGTTACTTTATGCAGCTCAGCCACACGCTGTTCCCACCGCTGGTGGCGCGCACGCCAGAACAGAAAGAGGCCTTCGCTGCTCGCCTCGCGCCGCTGGCACCTTACGATCCCAGCCAGCAACTGGATAAGCTGGCCAATCGCCCGCTGCTGTTGTGGCACGGTGAAGCCGATGAAGTGGTGCCGTTCGCTGAAACCGTCCGGCTGGAGAAAGGGCTGCGTGAAGCCGCGTTGAATGAAAAAATGACTTACCTGTCGGAAAAGCACATCGGCCACAAAATCACGCCTTCAGCCCTGACTGCACTGGTGAGTTTTTTCAAACATCAGCTGTAGAAACAACTCGGGCTGGCAAAGTGAGCCAGCCCGTTACGTCATCCGATTTACAGTTGTGAAGACAGACGATCTGCTGCACTGGTATTCGCACTGACTGGGTTACTGCCAGGCGCATCCAGCCGGTTGACATAGACATAGCCTGAAGCCGCATTGCTGCTGTTACTTCTCATCTGCTGCGCGTAGTCAGCGGAGCTGGCGAAAGCGGGTGGAGACAGGAAGAGACCCAGTAAAGTGGCGAAAATGATGGTTTTCATATTCGACTCCTCACTCCAGGGATTACACTCTCAGACGCCGCGAATAAGCCAAACCGTTGCGCCTGTAAATAGTTTAGTTCTTCGCCACATTGATGCCAGATCGCCCTGTTGAACGCCTCCATCAGCAATTTTGAATAAACCCTCGCTAACCCGCTGAATCTTAATCCTTAGCACAAAAGGTGCGCTTAACTGGCACGACCCACGCGATTTGATGAATTGTGCGCTTGAGTTTCCAGGGGGACGCCAGTATGATTACGCGTCAATTTTTCAGCTGCATTCAGAGGTGTGTTTCATTTAAATGATTCACAACCTATAACGTTCCTTGCTTCCATGGGCCGCAGCTGACCCCGACAGGAGGCTGAATAATCCGTAAGGAGCTATCGATGCGTCATTACGAAATCGTATTTATGGTCCATCCTGACCAGAGCGAACAGGTTCCAGGTATGATCGAGCGTTACACTGGTGCTATCACCGGTGCACAGGGCACGATTCACCGTCTGGAAGACTGGGGCCGCCGTCAGCTGGCTTACCCAATCAACAAACTGCACAAAGCTCACTATGTTCTGCTGAACGTAGAAGCACCGCAGGAAGTGATTGACGAGCTGGAAACTAACTTCCGCTTCAACGACGCCGTTATCCGCAGCATGGTTATGCGCGTTAAGCACGCGGTAACTGAAGCATCTCCGATGGTTAAAGCGAAAGATGAGCGTCGTGATCGTCGCGAAGACTTCGCTAACGAATCATCAGATGACTCAGATGCTGGGGATTCTGAAGAGTAATCCGACATGACGGCAAATCGACTGCGCCTGTCAGGCACTGTGTGCAAGACGCCAGTTCGAAAAGTCAGTCCGTCAGGGATTCCTCACTGCCAGTTCGTGCTTGAGCACCGTTCTGTGCAGGAGGAGGCCGGTTTTCACCGGCAAGCCTGGTGTCAGATGCCGGTGATTATCAGCGGCAGCACCCATCAGGTGATTACTCAACATATAACGGTCGGTACGCAACTCGTTCTCGAAGGTTTCATTAGCTGCCATCAGGCACGCAATGGTCAGAGCAGAATGGTGTTACATGCCGAGCAGATTGAATTGATAGATTCTGGAGACTAGCCAAATGGCACGTTATTTCCGTCGTCGCAAGTTCTGCCGTTTCACCGCGGAAGGCGTTCAAGAGATCGACTATAAAGATATCGCAACGCTGAAAAACTACATCACCGAAAGCGGTAAGATTGTCCCAAGCCGTATCACCGGTACTCGTGCAAAATACCAGCGTCAGCTGGCTCGCGCTATCAAACGCGCTCGCTACCTGTCTCTGCTGCCGTACACTGATCGTCATCAGTAATCGGGCACGGTCCATTAATACGACTTTAAGAGGATAAGGTAATGCAAGTTATTCTGCTTGATAAAGTAGCAAACCTGGGCAGCCTGGGTGATCAGGTTAACGTTAAAGCGGGCTACGCTCGTAACTTCCTGGTTCCACAGGGCAAAGCTGTTCCTGCTACCAAGAAAAACGTTGAGTTCTTCGAAGCGCGTCGCGCTGAACTGGAAGCCAAACTGGCTGACGTTCTGGCTGCTGCTAACGCACGTGCAGAGAAAATCAATGCACTGGGCACCGTTACCATCGCGTCTAAATCAGGCGACGAAGGTAAACTGTTCGGTTCAATCGGTACCCGCGACATCGCTGATGCAGTAACTGCAGCTGGCGTTGAAGTGGCTAAGAGCGAAGTGCGTCTGCCAAACGGCGTTCTGCGTTCTACCGGTGAGCACGAAGTTGACTTCCAGGTTCATAGCGAAGTGTTCGCTAAACTGGTTGTGAATGTAGTGGCTGAGTAATTTTTTACTCGGTAACGCGAAAACGCCGGCCATGTGCCGGCGTTTTTGTATCTGCGATTTACTGAGCGCGGATAAAGCTGCCGTCGGGCTGGCGAGTAAATAACACCGGGCCGTTGCTGCCATCCACCGTTAATCCTGTCACCACGCCTTGCGCGTTCTGACGAACCTTCACCTGCTGGCCATTCTTCAATGCGCTAAGCGGCCGATCGTCACCCTCGACGCGTGCCATCGCGAACACATCATTCACCGGCAGATTATTGTCGCGGAACAACTGTGCCAGCGTCTGACCTGATGCCACCGTGTAGTTATGCCATTCGCCCTGAGAATCGGTTTTCGGTTGGGTGTTCTGCGGCTGCTTGTTATCGTAAATCTCTGCCTGTAACGGCACCTCTTTGCTGCTGTTATCTGCCGGGCGCTCAATCGGATATTGCGGCGTACTGCTCGGCCAGAGAAACGCTAATAGCAGAACCAGTAAGGCAATCACAATGCCACGGCGATGGAAGGCCGGTAGCGGGTTCATCCAGCGCACATCATCCAGCAGATGCCATACGCGCAGCAGCACGGCGGGAACGCGGGAAGGGGTATCAGAAGCCATTCGTGAATCCTCCTCGCTGGCGGCCTTGCGCGAAAATTGCGGCAGCCAACGTTGCAACCTCGATAAAGTAAAAGCACGCGGTGCGCGCGTCCTGCGGCGTCGTGGGGCGATCTGGCCCATGTATTCTCTCTTTCTTAGCGCTGTACGACGAAAACGTTGCCACAGCTATAGTATGGGCAATGCGGGCGCGAAGTGCCTGCCAGCATTGAAAAATTTGACCTGCGTATTGTTTCTCTTTCCCTGGTAAATGTCATCTGCGGCGCTGCAGATTTTACGCCAGCCGCCTGCGCTGTTATGCTGCCGTTTCTATTTTCTCCGGGATTAAGGAATCAAGATGACCACCCCTTCATTCGACAGCGTCGAATCACAAGCAAGTTACGGTATCGGTTTACAGGTCGGCCAGCAGCTGCAGGAATCTGGACTGCAGGGCCTGCAGCCAGAAGCACTGCTCGCGGGTCTGCGCGACGCGCTGGAAGGGAACTCACCGGCTGTGCCTGTTGACGTGGTACATCGCGCGCTGCGTGAAGTGCACGAACGTGCAGAAGGCGTGCGCCGTGAGCGTGTGGAAGCCATGGCGGCTGAGGGCCATAAATTCCTGGAGCAGAATGCGCAGCGTGAAGGCGTGAGCAGCACGGAATCTGGTCTGCAGTTCAGCGTAATCGCTCAAGGTGATGGCCCGATTCCATCACGTCAGGATCGTGTCCGTGTACACTACACAGGCAAACTGATCGACGGTACGGTATTTGATAGCTCAGTGGCACGTGGCGAACCGGCTGAATTCCCGGTAAGCGGCGTGATCGCGGGCTGGATTGAAGCGCTGACCCTGATGCCAGTGGGTTCTAAGTGGGAATTAGTGATTCCACAAAACCTTGCCTACGGCGAACGCGGTGCTGGCGCATCCATCCCGCCATTCAGCACCCTGGTATTCGAAGTCGAGCTGCTGGAAATTCTGTAATCTGAATTTTTCGTAGTGGATGGCCAGTCGTGAATGACTGGCCATTTTTTTGCCAATCTTACTGCTTCTGCAAATCTACCTGCCAAATCGCAAAACCGATCTCGTCACTGCCCACGGCTTTCATCGGATAATCAGCGTACTTCTCAATAAACTGCGTGGCTTTCTCGCCCGGTGCGGTTTCAAAGCGAATATCCAGCGGCGTATCACTGTGAATCGGCGCTAAACGCCAGTTATGATCGGCCTGCGGTTTCACTTCGCCGTGTACTTTGGTTTCGCTGCTGATATAAGCCGCGACCACTGAACGGTTCTCATCTGGTGAAGCAAACGCCACGTATTTATCGCCGGTGCCGGCAAACTTCCCGCCGTAAGCACGATAGTTGTTAGTGGCGACGAGGAATACCGCATTAGGGTCGATGGGCTTACCCTGCCATGTCAGATCCTTAATGCGTGAAGCGTCTTTGTTAATCAACGTACATTCGCCGTCATAGCGTGCAGGCTGCGTCACATCGATTTGGTAATCGACGCCATCAATCACGTCGAAGTTGTAGGTGCGGAAATCCCAGTTAATCAGTGCCTGCGGTTTACTGCTGTGCGGATCGATCTGATTAAACTGCGCGGCTGAGCATTCCAGCCACTCTCTCACCTGTGCACCGGTGACTTTCATCACCACCAGGGTATTCGGATAAAGATACAGGTCGGCGGCATTGCGGAAGGTCAGTTCACCTTTCTCTACTTCGGTATAGCTGGCGGGATCGTTTTTACGCCCACCGGCTTTAAACGGTGCGGCAGCCGAAAGCACTGGCAAGCGGCCGAGATCGGGATCGCCCTGAATAAAGTGCTCAACATAGGCGCGCTGGGCATTATTCACGATCTGCACAGTGGGATCGTCCTGCACCAGCGACAGATAGCTGTACATTACATCGGCGGATTTACCGATAGGCTTAGCAACAAACTCACGCGTGGCACGGTGATCCTGCTCCAGCACTTTCACCAGACCGCTGTCTTCTGCGGCCAGTGATTTTTTAGCAACCGGATCGTAAATGGGCCGCGCTTCAGCCTTGCCCTGCATGACCTGCCACTTGCCGCCTTCGTTATTCAGCACCAAATCGACCACGCCGAGATGATCGCCCCACATGCCGGGCATCACTGCCGGAACACCGTTCAGCGTGCCTTGAGCAATGTCAGCGCCTTTAATGGCTGCGAACTCTTTGCTGGGGAACACCGCATGCGCGTGACCAAACATAATGGCGTTAATCCCTGGCACCTGGCTGAGGTAGTAGACGGAATTCTCTGCCATGGCGTGATAAGGCTCACTGCTTAAACCTGAGTGCGGAATGGCGATGATTATTTCAGCACCTTTTGCGCGCATTTCCGGCACATAGCGCTTCGCTGTTTCCGTGATGTCATCAACGCGCACTTTGCCCTGCAGATTGTTGCGATCCCACACCATAATCTGTGGTGGAACGAAGCCGATGTAGCCAATTTTTAAGCGATGCGGGTTACCGCTGCGGTCGGTAACGGTGGTTTCTTTGATGAGATAGGGGGTTAACAGCGGTTTTCCGCTTTTTTCATCGATAATGTTGGCATTCACATAGGGAAAGCGTGCCCCGGCAATCGCTTTCTGCAGATAGGGTAAGCCGTAATTGAATTCGTGATTGCCTAAGTTGCCTACTGCGTAATCCAGCGTGTTCATCGCTTTATATACCGGATGCACATCGCCTTTTTTCAGCCCCTTAGCGGCCATGTAATCGCCCAGCGGGCTGCCCTGAATGATGTCGCCGTTATCGACCAGCACACTGTTTTTTGCTTCTGCGCGTGCCTGTTGAATCAGCGTGGCGGTGCGCACCAGGCCAAATTTCTCAGTTGGTGTGTCTTTGTAGTAATCGAAATCCATCATATTACTGTGTAGATCGGTGGTTTCCAAAATGCGCAGATCCACTGTAGCGGCTTGCACCGTGGCCGCCGTCACACACAGCGCCAGTAACGACATGCTCGCTTTGAACATGATTTGCTCCTTGTCTGATCTAATGGGCCTCTCAAAATAATGTAAAACAATGACGAATTATCATTTCAATTTGTGATGTGTCTCAGACTTTCACGCATCAGCAGGCTTCGCTGTCCGCTAAAAAGGGATTCAGTATCACGCCATAGCCGCCAACCTTGAACTATGGTATTGATAATCATATAGATTGCCGTTTCAGACAGTTCAGCCGCTAAGCATGGGAACACAACTGCTAAAATGTGTAGAGGTGAGCTGTTGATGTCTGACAGGCAGAATCAGCGGAAAAGAGGTGAAGAATGTTAGATAAAATTAGCCAATTGGCGCGTGAAGCAGGCGATGCGATTATGCATGTCTATGCGGGTGAGCAGCCGATGGATGTGACGCGCAAGTCAGATGATTCGCCGGTCACGGCTGCCGATCTCGCGGCGCACAAAGTCATCGTGGAAGGGTTGGCCGCGCTCTCCCCAGAAGTGCCGGTGTTATCAGAGGAAGATCCGCCGAGCTGGGCGGTGCGTCAGAACTGGAAAAAATATTGGCTGGTGGATCCGCTGGATGGCACCAAAGAGTTCATCAAGCGCAACGGTGAATTCACCGTCAATATTGCCCTGATTGAAAACGGCAAACCGGTGTTAGGTGTGGTCTATGCGCCCGCGTTGGGTGTGATGTATTCGGCCGCTGATGGCAAAGCCTGGAAAGAAGAGGGCGGCCATAAAACGCAGATTCAGGTGCGCGAGGCGCGTCCACTGCTGGTGGTTGTCAGCCGTTCGCATGCAGATAAAGATGAAGAGCTGAAAGAGTATCTGACGCAGTTAGGCGAACATCAAACCACGGCAATTGGCTCTTCACTGAAATTCTGTCTGGTGGCGGAAGGTAAAGCGCAGCTCTATCCGCGTTTTGGGCCAACCAACATTTGGGATACCGGAGCAGGTCACGCGGTGGCGATTGCGGCGGGAGCCCACGTGCATGACTGGCAGGGTAAAACTCTCGACTACACACCACGCGAATCCTTCCTGAATCCGGGTTTCCGCGTCTCGCTGTTTTAGTTCCTGACGCGCACTTTGCGAAAGAAGCCTGTGTTTTCGCTATTCATTCCGGGATGAATATAGAACACAAGCCGGGCAACACAGGGTCGCCATTAATGGCGACCTCCGTTTTTACTGCAACAGCTCACGGATGAGTTTCATCGCCTGCTGCACTTCATCCTGCGTAAGTGCACCCTCTTTGGCATATCGCACATGCCCGGTCTTATCCAGTACCACAATTGCCGAACCCCCTTTCTCCAACTGCCAGACCTTACGCACGTTGCCGTTGCTGTCGACGATAAATTGCGACCACGGATATTGCTGCTTGTTGCTCTCAATACTGCTGCGCACAAACATCCCCGTGCCGGGAATCGCATCGTCGGTGTTCACAATGGTGGTAGTCTGGTAACGGTCATGCGGGAATTTCGCCGCTTTGATCGCCTCAATCAGCGCGGCATTCTGTTCTTTGGCCGAAGAACGCCCGGCAATATGTAAGATGACACGCACTTTTCCACTCAGCTGCGCGCTATTCCACGGTTGGTAGCTAAACTTATCTTGTTGATAAAGCAGTTCGCCTCTGTCGCTCACGCCCACTGGCGGAACACGATCGCCGATCTTAAAAGCATGGGCTGAGACAAGGCTGGGAACCAGCAGTGCCAGGGCTAACACAGAGTGTGCCAAACGCATGGTGATACTCCTTAGTGATCCGACCAGTTATTCATGTTTTTGCAATATTAGGTGTGGATGATGCGCCTGTCGCGATGAGTTAACAGCTTTGCAACCCACGCCACAATTCCTTAATGAGTGAAGGTTTATACTGGGTTTTGTGAACGGCATAACAGAGTGTTCTGTAATAATGTGTCAATTCAGTAAAAAATTCACCTTTTCGGAACATACGTAACGATTGGTGTTCTATAGTTATGCCTCATTTGCGCTTCATGGGTTCGTACCGGATTTGGCAACGACGAAGCGTAGTACATCTGTTCAGGAGTTAGACAGTATGAAAATCTTCCAGCGCTATAATCCGCTGCAAATTGCGAAATACGTAAAAACGCTTTTTAAAGGAAGGTTGTATATCAAGGATGTTGGCGCGTTTGAGTTCGATAAAGGCAAAGTGATGTTGCCCCGCGTCAAAGATAAACAGCACCTTAGCGTGATGTCCGAGATCAACCGCCAGGTCCTGCGTTTGCAAGCCGAGTACAACTAAGCAGTAAAAAAGAAAGGGCGCCATGCAATCAGGCGCCCTCAGTAGCGGCGCGAGAAATCGCGCCTTGTTTTTTTCTGCCGCCCGGTACTACGGCGACTCCAGCTCATCAGTGGCGCTCTTCGTCACACTCAGCACCGGTGGACGATCGTCAATACGCGTCACCAGCAGCTGATCGATGCGATAACTGTCGATATCTACCACTTCAAACTTGTAACCTGAGAACTTGACGAAATCGGTGCGTTTCGGGATTTTGCGCAGCATGTACATCATAAAACCACCAATGGTTTCATAGTTGCCGGACTGTGGGAAATCATCGATATCCAGCACGCGCATCACGTCATCAATCGGTGTGCCGCCTTCAACCAGCCATGAGTTCTCATCACGTGCCACAATCTGCTCTTCCTGACCCTGGCCGACCAAATCACCCATCAGCGTGGTCATCACGTCGTTGAGGGTAATGATCCCCACCACCAGCGCGTATTCGTTCATGATTACCGCGAAGTCTTCGCCAGCAGTTTTAAAGCTTTCCAGCGCTTCAGAGAGCGTTAATGTGTCCGGCACAATCAGCGCAGAGCGAATCTGCACGCCGCTGCTCAGGGTCAGGCTCTGATTGCCCAGCACGCGCAGCAGCAGCTCTTTGGAATCGACATAACCGACGATATGATCGATGTCGCCATCACATACCAGAAATTTTGAGTGCGGATGCTGGGCGATTTTGGTTTTGAGGCTGTTTTCATCTTCGTGCAGATCAAACCACACCACGTTCTCGCGTGACGTCATCGAAGACGGGACGGTACGCGATTCCAGCTCAAAGACGTTTTCGATCAGTTCGTGTTCCTGCTTACGCAGCACCCCAGCCAGTGCACCGGCTTCCACCACCGCGTAAATATCGTCGGAGGTGATGTCGTCTTTACGCACCATCGGCAGCTTGAAGATGCGGAAAAACACGTTGGCCAGCCCGTTAAACAGCCACACCAGCGGACGCATCACCAGCAAGCAGAAGCGCATCGGGTTGATTATGCGCAGCGCCACCGCTTCCGGCGCGATCATCCCCACACGCTTCGGCGTTAAATCGGCAAACAAAATAAACAGGCTGGTGACCACGGTAAAGGAACAGATAAAGCTGAGCTGATCGGCCAGTTCAGGGGCCATAAAGCGGCTAAATAAACTGCTGAAGGCGGGGGAAAACGCGGCATCGCCGACAATACCACCGAGGATGGCCACGGCATTGAGGCCAATCTGCACCACGGTGAAGAACATGCCAGGCTGTTCCTGCATTTTCAGCACGCGCTGCGCATTGATGTTGCCTTCATCGGCCAGCAGTTTGAGTTTGATCTTACGGGCAGCCGCCAGCGAGATCTCAGAAAGAGAAAAGAATGAACTGATCACAATCAGTAAAAGAATGACAAGTAAGCTATCGAGCATAAAAGATCCGTTGGGTTAATCACTTGTCATTTTTGGCCTGGGCAGCGCAGGAGAACATCCAGTATTCGCCTGTCATACAGGGCTATCCGTGCCAAAAATGTCTGCGCCATTTCGACAAGGAACGTTAACGTCGGGGCAGAAAGGAAAGCAGGTCATGCCTGCTGGGTGCTGATTATAGCAGCAGCGCTTATGCCGCCGCCAGAGGCGCGCACAAGGAGGTCGGAATAATCCGAGTGCGCTCCCCTCAGTCGCAGAAGTGCGGCTTCGGTGTTGTATCGCTCCCCCCATTTACCGACAATAGGAAATGATTTGGCTTAGTGACCATTTTTCCTCAGCCATCCGCCAAAAAGAGCGGCTATGCTGATGGGTAAGCGAGTGGTGGTGATAGCCTCCGATGAGAAATAACGCCCCTGCGGAATAAGGGGCAGGCATTATTAACAGGAGTAAGCGTGCCGCGATTGCATATTTATTGTTTGGCCAGCCTGTTGCTTGCTGCACCTGCCGTTGAGGCAGCGAAAGTGCGCTTGCAGCTGGAAGGGCTAACCGGGGATTTACAGAAGAACGTCAGGGCGCGCTTGTCCACCATTGGAACTGACGAAGTGTCGAGTGATGGGCGCTTCCAGGCGCGTGTCTCGCAGGCGATTAAAGAAGGCTTGCGGGCACTCGGTTATTACGAACCCGAAATCGATTTCGAATCACGTCCCGCGCCGCCGCAGGGCGGTCGACCGGTGCTGATCGCCCACGTTAAGCCGGGCGAACCGGTGAAAATCGGTGGCAGCCACATCGTGGTCGAAGGTGCGGCGAAAAACGATGATGACTATAAAGCCTGGGTGAAGCAGGGCACGCCGAAAATCGGCACCCAGCTCAATCACGGCGAATACGACAAATTTAAAAATGGCTTCTCCAGCCTGGCACTGCGTAATGGTTACTTCGACGGTGACTTTAAGCAAAGCCAGCTTGGCGTTTCGGTCGAAAGACGCGAAGCATTCTGGGATATCGATTACGACAGTGGCCCGCGCTACCGTTTTGGCGATGTCAGCTTCCAGGGCTCGCAAATCAACGAAGCCTATCTGCGGAATCTTGTGCCGTTCAAAAAGGGCGACCCTTACAGCTCGCGCGATTTAGCGGAATTAAACCGCCGCTTGTCAGCCACGGGCTGGTTTAACTCGGTGGTCGTTGCCCCGGAAGTCGACAAAGGTCGTCAGACCAAAGTGCTGCCGCTGAATGCCGCCGTTTCGCCACGCGTTGAAAACACCATCGAAGCCGGTGTCGGCTATTCCACCGATGTCGGCCCGCGTCTGAAAGGGACGTGGAAAAAGCCGTGGATTAACAGCAGCGGCCACAGCCTCACCGCCAGCTCCTATATTTCAGCTCCCGAGCAGCAACTCGATCTCAGCTATAAAGTGCCGCTGCTGAAGAGCCCGCTGGAGCAGTATTACACCTTCTCAGGTGGTTTGAAGCGTACCGATCTCAACGACACCAAAGCCGATACCACCACGCTGGGCGTGTCGCGCAACTGGGACAGCAGCTCCGGCTGGCAGCGCGCGGTTAACCTGAAGTGGAGTCTTGATCACTTCACCCAAGGCAGTGTCACCAACACCACCATGCTGCTCTATCCGGGCGTGAGTTTGAGCCGCACGCGTTCACGCGGTGGCTTGATGCCGACCTGGGGCGATTCGCAGCGTTATTCCGTCGATGTCTCCGATACCACCTGGGGATCGGATGTCGACTTCCTGATCCTGCAGGCGCAAAACGTCTGGATCCGTATGCTGGGCGAGAAAAATCGCTTTGTGGTACGCGGTAACCTGGGCTGGATCGAGACCAACGACTTCGACAAAGTTCCGCCGGATCTGCGCTTCTTCGCCGGGGGCGACCGCAGTATTCGCGGCTATAAATACAAAGATGTCTCGCCACGCGACAGTGACGGCAAGCTGACCGGTGCCTCCAAAATGGCCACCGGCTCGCTGGAGTATCAATACAACGTGACCGGCAAGTGGTGGGGCGCGGTGTTTGTCGATTCCGGTGAAGCGGTAAACGACATCAAACAGAGTGATTTTAAAACCGGTGCTGGTATTGGCGTGCGCTGGGCTTCTCCGGTCGGGCCAATCAAATTTGATATCGCACGGCCGATTGGCGATGACAAGGAACATGGTTTGCAATTCTATGTAGGACTGGGGCCTGAACTATGAAGCTGTGGAAAAAGGTCCTGATTGGATTCGGTATTTTTTTGGTGGTGCTGTTTGGCAGTGTGGCATTTCTGATTGGCACCACACCCGGATTGCATCTGGTGCTGAAAGGTGCCGATCGCTGGGTGCCCGGTTTATCGATCAACAAAGTCGAAGGTGGCTGGCGCGATCTGACGCTGAGTGGTGTGAAGTATGAGATGCCGGGCGTCAGCGTGGATGCTGGACGCTTCCATTTGGCGCTCAACCTGAACTGCCTGCTGCACTCGTCGGTGTGCGTGAATGACATCGGCTTGCAGGATGTCAGCGTGGTGGTCGACAGCAAGAAAATGGCCCCGGCCGCTGCACCACCGCCGCAGGAAGAGAGCGGTAGCACCAACCTGACCACGCCGTATCCGATAACGCTCAGCAAGGTCGGGCTGCACAACATCAACGTCAAAGTGGATGACACATCCATCTCGCTGCTGGACTTCACCACCGGCCTCAACTGGCAGGGTCGCGCGCTGACGTTAACCCCAACGCATATTCAAAGCCTGCTGATAGCGCTGCCGAAGGCGGCGAAAGTGGTTGATGAGCAAGTGGTGCAGCCGAAAGTGCAACAGCCGCAGCCGGATGAGAAACCCTTGGGTGAAACGCTGCAAGAGATGTTTGCCAAACCGCTGTTACCCGAACTGCCTGACTTCCAGCTGCCGCTGGATATTACCGTTCAGGAGCTGCTCGGCGAACAGCTGCGCCTGACCGGCGATAGCGATGTGTCGATTACCCGTCTGTTGCTGAAAGCCAAAACCGCTGACCGCCATCTTCAGTTAGAAACCTTTGACATCGATTCACCGCAAGGGCAGGTGAATGCCAGCGGTGATGCGCAGCTGGCGGATAACTGGCCAGTGAATTTCGCGCTGAATGGATCGCTGAATCTCGATCCGATCAAGGGCGAGAAGATCAAAATGAACCTCAGCGGGGCGATGCGTGAAGAGCTTAAGCTGGGGCTGAATCTCTCTGGCCCGGTCCGCGCACAGTTGGATGCCGCAGCGCAACCGGCGGTGGCGGGTCTGCCACTGTCACTGAAACTCACCAGCCCGGAGTTGCGCTGGCCGCTTACCGGCCCGGTGCAGTATCAGGCGGATAACCTCGATTATCAGTTCAAAGGCAAAGCCACTGATTATGTGATGTCACTGCGCACCGCTGTGAAAGGCGAAGCCGTGCCGCCGGCGACCATTGCGCTTGATGGCAAAGGCAACGTGCAGCAGTTCAGTCTGGACAAGCTGCGCGTGGCGGCACTGCAGGGTAACGTTGATTTAACCGCGCTGGTGGACTGGAGCAAAGCCATCAGCTGGCGCAGCGAACTGACGCTATCCGGCATCAACACCGCCAAACAGTACCCGGACTGGCCTGCCAAACTCGACGGCAAAATCGCCACGCGTGGCAGCCTGTACGGCGGAAGCTGGCAGCTGAGCGTGCCGCAGCTGGAGCTGAAAGGGAACGTGAAGCAGAACGCCGTCAGCGCCAATGGCTCACTCACCGGCAACAGCTATAACCAGTGGAAAATCCCGGGCATTAATATCGCGCTGGGCCGCAACCATCTGGACGTGAAAGGTGAACTGGGCGACACGCTCAACCTGGATGCCAATATCGATGCACCGCACCTGGATAACGCACTGCCGGGACTCGGCGGCGTGGCGAAAGGCACGGTAAAAGCACGCGGCACCTTGCAGGCACCGCAGCTGCTGGCCGATCTCACTGCAACCGGCTTGCGCTGGCAGCAACTGCAGATTCGTCGTGTGGCGCTGGAAGGAGATGTGAAATCCAGCGATCAGATCGCCGGTAAGCTGCAGCTGCGCGTTGAGCAACTGCAACAGGACGCGCTGAAGATCAATCTGTTGACGCTGAATGCGGACGGCAACGAGAAGCAGCATCAGCTCAAGCTGAACGTGCAGGGCGAGCCGGTCTCCGGCCAGTTGGCGCTCAACGGCAGCTTTGATCGCAAAACTGAACGCTGGCAGGGCAATCTCAACAACACCCACTTTGATACCCCGGTGGGCGAATGGCGTCTGACGCGTGCGATGGCGATTGATTACCTCAACACTAAGCAGACCGCCTCTATCGGGCCACACTGCTGGCAGAACCCGAACGCGCAGCTGTGCGTACCCGAGCCGATTGAAGCCGGGGCCAGCGGTCACGCCCATGTGGTGCTGAACCGCTTTGATCTGGCGATGATCAAACCGTTCCTCACCGATGCCACCAAACTGAACGGTGTGTTCAGTGGGGATGCGCGTGTGAACTGGACCGCCGACGGCGCGCTGCCAACCGGTACGGTCTCGCTGAAAGGTAACGGCGTGAAAGTCGAACAAGACGTGCAGGGCAACACGCTGCCGATCGCCTTTGACACGCTTAACCTGAATGCCGCGATGCGCAACGGTCGTGCCCAACTCGATTGGCTGATTCACATCGTCAACAACGGCCAGCTGAGCGGTAATGTGCAGATTGCCGATCCGCAAACCCGTCGCCAGCTGTCAGGTAATATTGGTATCAGCAATCTGTCGCTGGCGATGTTCAATCCGGCGTTGATGCAGGGTGAAAAGATTAAAGGCAACCTCAACAGCAACTTGCGTCTGGGCGGCACACTGCAACAGCCGCAGGTGTTTGGCCAGTTGGGGTTGAGCGATGTCAACGTGCAGGCCAGCTTTATGCCGGTCACACTCACCTCCGCCAATCTGAACATGGTGTTCAATGGCATGAGTTCGACGCTTAACGGCCTGTTACAGACGACGCAGGGCAACCTCAATCTGGGCGGCAATGCCGACTGGAGCCAGCTGGATAACTGGCGTGCGCGCATCACCGCGCAGGGCAACCGTATTCGTGTCACCGTGCCACCGATGGTGCGTATGGATGTCTCGCCAGACCTGGTGTTTGAAGCCACGCCAGCCGCGTTTAATCTTGATGGCAAAGTGGATATTCCGTGGGCGCGCATCACGGTGCAGGAAGTGCCGGAAAGCGCCACTGGCGTCTCCTCGGATGAGGTGATGCTGGATAAAGATCTCAAGCCGATTCAACCGAAGACCGCCGCCATTCCGATCAACAGCAACCTGGTGATCCATGTCGGTAACGATGTGCGGCTGTCAGCCTTTGGTCTAAAAGCCAAGCTGAATGGCGATCTTAAACTGGTGCAGGATAAAACCGGTCTGGGCTTAAACGGACAGATCAATATTCCTGATGGCCGCTTCCACGCTTACGGGCAGGATCTGATTGTGCGTAAAGGCGAGTTGCAGTTTGCCGGGCCGCCAGATCAGCCGTACGTTAACCTTGAAGCGATACGTAACCCGGAAGCCACCGAAGATGATGTCACCGCCGGTATTCGCGTCACCGGCCTGGCCGATGAGCCGAAAGTCGAGGTGTTCTCTGACCCCGCCATGTCGCAGCAGGAAGCGCTTTCTTACTTATTACGCGGTCAGGGACTCAGCAGTGATGGCGACAGTAATGCATTAACTTCAGCACTTGTGGGGTTAGGGGTTGCACAAAGTGGTCAGGTTATGGGTAAAATCGGCGAGACATTCGGCGTCAGTAACCTCGCGCTTGATACCACCGGTGTAGGCGACAGCCAGCAGGTGCAGGTGAGCGGTTATGTACTGCCGGGTCTACAAGTAAAATACGGTGTTGGCATATTTGATTCACTGGCGACGTTAACCTTGCGTTACCGCCTGATGCCCAAACTCTATTTGGAAGCCGTGTCCGGTCTCGATCAGGCACTGGATTTGCTCTATCAGTTTGAGTTTTAGCAATGCGAATAATTGTCTACGGCAGTTTACGGCGCAAACAGGGAAACAGTCACTGGATGACGAATGCGCAATGGCTCGGCGACCATCAGATTGAAGGGTTTGCGCTCTACAATCTGGGTCACTATCCGGGCGTCGTTGAAGATGAGGGAACCGTCTTCTGCGAAGTGTATCGCATCGACGCCAGCACGCTTGGCGAACTCGATGCCTTGCGCACCAAGAATGGCGAATACAAACGCCAACTCATCCAGACGCCTTACGGGAGTGCCTGGCTGTATGTCTATCAGCGTTCGATTGCGGGTCGCACCCGCATTGCGAGCGGTGACTGGCTAAAGCGCGACGACGCACCCGAGGCATAAATAAAAACACCGTCCATTGGACGGTGTTTTTTTATGCTTGCGAGGCAGAGAAGATTATTTCTTCTGTGCGCGCTCGTAAGAAGAGATGATTTCAGCTTTGGCCGCTTCAGCGTTGTCCCAGCCGTCAACTTTTACCCATTTGCCTTTTTCCAGATCTTTGTAGTGCTCGAAGAAGTGGGTGATCTGCGCTTTCAGCAGTTCTGGCAGGTCGTTCACATCTTTGATGTGATCGTATTCTTTGCTCAGTTTGGTGTGCGGAACCGCAACCAGTTTGGCATCTTCGCCAGACTCGTCGGTCATTTTCAGCACGCCAACTGGACGGCAGCGAATCACTGAGCCCGGCACCAGCGGATACGGGGTTGGTACCAGCACGTCAACCGGATCACCATCCAGAGACAGGGTGTGGTTGATGTAACCGTAGTTGCACGGATAGAACATGGCGGTAGACATGAAACGGTCTACAAACAGGGCGCCAGACTCTTTGTCCACTTCATATTTGATCGGATCGGCATTCGCTGGGATCTCGATAACGACATAGATATCTTCTGGCAGTTCTTTACCTGCAGGCACCTGGTTCAAACTCATCTGGCTTTCCTTCATTGGTCGTATGTTGAGTGACGGCTATTATAGCCAACTGACTCTGAAAGTATGCCCCCTTTTTGGCGTTTCGGAATGCTCCAACGGCCTACTTCGCGGTGACAAACAGCGAGACAATCCCTGCAGCAATCAGTGGTCCGACCGGCACACCACGGAAAAACGCCACGCCAATCACGGTGCCGATTAACAATCCACCAATCACTGATGGCTGCACGCTCATAAAACTGACGCCGCGCCCGCCCAGCCAGGCAACAAACACCCCGACAATGATCGCCACGATCGATTGCCAGTTAGCAAATGACTTCAGCAAGGATGAAGCGGGCAACGTCCCACTTGCCAGTGGCGCCATCACTGCGACAGTTAGAATAATAATGCCGATCTGAATGCCCTGTTTTTCCACATACGGGAAGAACTGCGACAGCGGTGTCAGCTTGATGGCGAGCAGGATCAGAATGGAAATGGTAACGGCACTGTTATGAACGAAATAGCTCAGGACGGCGAGGCAGACCAGAATGATGGTAGAGGCATAAGCAGCCATGTTTTCTCCCTGAAGATGGATGGATGCGCAGGTCAGTGCCTGCGCTGACGTTTTTTTAACGCCACCATTTATCAACAATCATCGGGATTGGCGCAACTGCCTTTGTTCATTGATTGCAACATTAAAGCCTGATTCCGCACCAGATTAACGCCCTGAGCCCCGATGGAAAGGGCTGCCATGCTGCCCTGGCGACTCATAAAATAGCTGCGGCTGGCCTCCATCCAGCTATCGCGATAGGCCAGCCACGCGCGTTGGGCAGCACGTAATTTGTCTTTAGGTTCGCCAGTTAATTTTTTCATCATCTGGTTGTACTGCATATTCATCTCTTTATCCCAGGCCTTATTGGCGCTGCCGTAGCACTGGGACATGCCCGCGGTGCTGGATTCCTTGTCCAGACACTGCTGTAGCTGCTGGTCGAGCGGATGCGTCTGCGCCATAACCATACTACTGGCGAACAGACAGGCAATCGGGAGCCACTTTTTCATCATTTCATTCCTTCATTTTTGCGCAGCGGACTTCAGAAAAGCTGAAGGGTAAGCGAACGTCGGCAGATTGACCATCAACATTGGATAAAGTTTCTGCGACCAGCTGCCGATAATCTCTCCGTTTTAGGGCCAGTGGAGTTCTGCCTTTTCATACACACGGGAATGATCATGATCAGACAACTATCAATACGTACCGCTTTACTTGCGTTGTTGGCCATCATGACGGTGATGCTGTTAGCCGTCAGCGCCATGGGCATCTATGCCATTAATGCTGGAAATCAATCTCTGGATGCGCTGAACCGCATTCAGGGGATTGAACTCAACAAGCTCTACCAAAGCCGTTCAGATTTAATGCGCGCCCGCGCCAATGCGGCGCTGGCCGTTCGTAAGATCGAAATTGGTCTGTTGGATGACGGCGCCAAAGTCACGCAGCAGGCGCAAGCCGCAGTGGACAGTTCTCACCAGTTCCTCAAAGCATTTGTCGATGCAGGCACCGTAACAGCGCATGGTAAAACTCTGGCCGATGCGATTGTGGCGACCTACAACGTCTACGATAAAGAAGGCATCACGCCCATGATGGATGCCTTAAAAAAACAGTATACCGATGAGTACTATCAGGTGCTGGAAGGCAAACAATCACAGCTGGCAGCAAACTATTCGAAGGCGGTGAATGATTTCAGTATTTACGCCGATGAAGTCTCTGCGGCACGCCTCAAGCAGGCGGCTGACAACGAAGTCCGGATGAAGGTGATGATTGGCGTGGTGATGGTACTGACACTGCTGCTAATCGTACTGGCCTGGCAGTTGTTGCGTCGCTCGCTGCTGCGTCCTCTGGACAACGCAATCCTACATCTGGAACAGATTGCGGCGGGCGATCTCTCGCAGCCTTTACCTGCCGCAGGCAAAAATGAAATTGGTCGCCTGAATCAGGCCCTTTCCGATATGCAGCTGGCGCTGCGTGATTCGGTGAGTCAGGTGCGTGAAGCCAGCATGCAGATTGATGTGGGCAGCCGTGAACTGGCGGCGGGCACTGTGCATCTGTCGCAGCGCACCGAAGAGTCCGCTGCTTCGCTGGAGCAAACGGCCGCCAGCATGGAGCAGCTGACCGCCACCGTCCGTCTTAACGCCAGTAACGCTCAGCAGGCCAATCAATTGGCCAGCAATGTGTCGACCAGCGCCGATCGTGGCGCAGAGGTGGTGGGTTACGTGATGGAGAAGATGCAGGAGATCACCCAAAGCTCTAACCGCATCGGCGACATCCTCAGCGTGATTGATGGTATCGCCTTCCAGACCAATATCCTCGCGCTGAACGCCTCGGTGGAAGCCGCGCGTGCTGGCGAGCAGGGCCGTGGCTTCGCCGTGGTCGCCAACGAAGTGCGTACGCTGGCTGGCCGTAGTGCGACCGCCGCTAAAGAGATTCGTGAGTTGATCAGCGAATCACAAACGCGTGTTAAAGAGGGCAGCGACATGGCGACACGCGCCGGTGAAACCATGGATGAAATCTCCAGCGAAGTGATGCGTGTCACATCACTGATGAAAGAGATCTCGATTGCTTCAGAAGAGCAGAGCCGTGGGATTGAGCAGGTGAATCAGGCGGTGACGCAAATGGATGAAGCCGCGCAGCAAAACGCCGCGCTGGTGGAAGAAGCCAGTGCCGCCACGCAGTCGCTGGAAGCGCAGTCACAGCAGTTGCAGGAATCAATGGCGCAGTTCCGCGTGGTCGCCGCGTAAAAACAGGTGCAACGTGCTTATGGCGCGTTGCTACTTATCTCTTCAGCAAAGCGCAGGATCATGTCTGCTAATTGGTCATCTTCTGCCAGAAAATAGGCGGCGGGGATCTCCAGCGCTTTCGCCAGCAGTTGCAGCGTCAGTAAATCGGGCTGATGCACACCGACTTCATAACGATTGATGCGCGCACTGGCGGAAAACTCTTCAATGCCAGCGGCAATCCCTAACCCTTTTTGCGAAAAACCCTTCACCAGACGCACCTGTTTCAGGCGTCTACAGAAGGTTTTTTGCAGGGAAGAGGTCGGTTTCATGCCTACGAGAATCGTAGATTTGCTGCTTGTCAGATACTACGAGTAACGTAGTATCGTTATGGCAACCTATAACGAGAACTAAGGAGAGTGACGTGGGTGAAAGCAAGCAGGACTGGCATCAGGCCGATATTATAGCCGCCTTACGCAAGAGAGGGACTTCATTAGCCGCCGTATCACGTGAAGCGGGGTTGTGTTCGACCACTTTGGGCAATGCCTTAATCCGACCCTGGCCCAAGGGCGAATGGCTGATTGCCGAAGCGATTGGCATCGCACCGGATGAAATCTGGCCCAGCCGCTACTACTCCGCGCAGGGTGAATTGATTGATCGGCAAGCAAAGCGACGAAAATAACCCAATAAAAAGCCCGCTCATTATTGGCGGGCTTTTTCAAATCACATCAGCTTATTCGTGGCTGTCCGGGAACTCACGCATAAAGCGCTCAACGTCATCCACCATCGCATCGTTACCGCAGAAGAACGGGCAACGTTGGTGCAGGGTTTCAGGCTGGATGTCGAGGATACGGTTGGCACCATCGCTGGCTTTACCACCGGCTTGTTCCGCCAGGAATGCCATTGGGTTGCACTCATACAGCAGACGCAGCTTACCTTCCGGGTGGCTGGCGGTGCTTGGGTAGAGGTAAATACCGCCCTTCAGCAGGTTACGGTGGAAGTCTGCCACCAGTGAACCGATGTAGCGCGAGGTGTATGGGCGCTTGGTGGCGATATCTTCTTCCTGACAGAACTTCAGGTATTTCTTCACGCCCTGCGGGAAGCGAATGTAGTTACCTTCGTTGATGGAGTAGGTGTAGCCTTTCTCCGGGAAGGTCATGCGCTCATGGCTCAGACAGAACACGCCCAGTGACGGATCGTATGTAAACGCATGCACGCCCACACCGGTGGTGTAAACCATCATGGTGGAAGAACCGTAAACCACGTAACCGGCCGCAACCTGCTTGTTGCCCGGCTGCATAAAGTCAGCTTCGGTGATCGGCGTACCCGGCTCACTGATGCGGTGGTAGATGGAGAAGATGGTGCCGACGGAAACGTTCACGTCGATGTTGGAAGAGCCGTCCAGCGGATCCATCAACACCACGTATTTACCGTCTTCTGAGCCTTCAAAGATGACGAACTCATCTTCTTCTTCGGAAGCGATACCGGCAACCACACCACGCGCTTTCAGGGCAGCTTTCAGTTTTTCATTCGCGAAGAGGTCCAGCTTCATCTGCTGTTCGCCCTGCACGTTTTCCACGCCGCTGGCACCGAGGATATCCACCAGACCCGCTTTGTTGATGTCGCGGTGGATAATCTTGGCTCCGAGCTTAATGGAGGAAATCAGCGCCGTCAGTTCACCTGTGGCGTGTGGAAAGTCGTGTTGCTTCTCGACGATGAATTCGCCTAACGTTTTCATAACACATTCCCTGAATCTACGATGGAGTGGCAGCAGCTTTAACACGCTACCAACGTATGAGCGCAGTTTAGCCGATTGAACTTTAAAAACCATAGTCCTAATCCGTTTCTTCCCACTCTGCTCGGGGTTACACTGTGCGCCGAACTTTTGAGTAATGGATCTCTTTATGCGTATTCACATCCTTGGGATTTGTGGCACTTTCATGGGCGGACTGGCAATGCTGGCCCGTTCGCTAGGGCATGAAGTGACCGGCTCTGACGCCAATGTCTACCCGCCGATGAGCACCTTGCTGGAACAGCAAGGCATTGAATTGACAGAAGGTTATGATGCCAGTCAGCTCGATCCGCAGCCGGATCTGGTGATCATTGGCAACGCCATGACGCGCGGCAATCCGTGTGTGGAAGCGGTACTGGAACGTAACATTCCTTACCTCTCTGGCCCGCAGTGGCTGCATGATTTCGTGCTGCGTGACCGTTGGGTACTGGCCGTGGCCGGAACCCATGGCAAAACCACTACCGCAGGCATGGCAGCGTGGATTCTGGAGGCCTGTGGCCTTGAACCGGGCTTTATCATTGGTGGAGTGCCAGGAAACTTCGAGGTTTCGGCAAAATTAGGAAAAAGTCCATTCTTCGTGATTGAGGCGGATGAATACGACAGCGCGTTCTTCGACAAGCGTTCCAAATTTGTCCATTACTGCCCGCGCACGCTGATCCTTAACAATCTCGAATTCGATCACGCCGATATCTTTGATGACTTGCGCGCGATTCAGAAGCAGTTCCACCATCTGATTCGCATCGTGCCGGGCCAGGGCAAAATCCTGCTGCCGGAGCACGATAACAATCTTAAGCAAGTGATGGCGATGGGCTGCTGGAGCGAGCAGGAAACCGTCGGCGACAACGGCCACTGGCAGGCGAAAAAACTGACGCCGGACTCTTCGCACTGGGAGATCTGGCTGGACGGCGAGAAAGTCGGTGAAGTGAACTGGGCGCTGGTCGGCGAGCACAACATGCACAATGGCCTGATGGCGATTGCGGCCGCGCGTCACGTCGGGGTGAAACCGGTGGATGCCGGTGAAGCGTTGAGCAGCTTTATCAATGCGCGCCGTCGTCTTGAGCTGCGTGGTGAAGTGAATGCCATCAAAGTGTATGACGATTTTGCCCATCACCCCACCGCGATTCTGGCCACGCTGGCGGCGCTGCGCAGCAAAGTCGGTGGTACCGCGCGTATTCTGGCGGTACTGGAGCCGCGATCCAACACCATGAAGATGGGCGTGAGCAAAAACGAGCTGGCCCCGTCTCTGGGTCGCGCCGATAACGTGTTCCTGTTCCAGCCGCACCACATTCCATGGCAGGTGTCTGATGTCGCGGAAGCCTGCATCCAGCCGGCGAAGTGGAGCGCGGATATCGATACGCTGGTGGAAATGGTGGCAAAAGAAGCCCAGCCAGGTGATTCCATTCTGGTGATGAGTAACGGCGGGTTTGGTGGCATTCACCAGAAACTGCTGGAGAGATTGGGACGTTGATGGCGTGGCGACCCTTTAATCGGGGTTGCCACTGGGTTTGATGACGCTCTGTTATTTGCCCAAACTAAAAAGGGTCGCCCACTGGCGACCCTTTTTATGCACGCGGCAAACTTACGCCTCTGCCAGCTCACGCAGATACTGGAAGATCTGACGGGTGGCTTTCGGTGGTTTGTTAGCGGCTTTCTCTTTCTGCGCATTACGGATCATGGTACGCAGTTGCTGGCGATCGGCCTGCGGATAGAGGTTAATCACTTCTGCGATCGCATCATCGCCTTTCTCGATCATGCGATCGCGCAGTTGCTCGAGTTTATGGAACAGCGCAACCTGTTGGTTATGGCGGTTCTTCAGCTTATCCAGTGCCTGACGAATCGGATCTTCATCGCGCGCGCGCAACATCTTACCGATCAGCTGCAACTGGCGGCGACGGCCTTCCTTTTTAATACGCTGTGCCAGCTCAATGGCGGCACGCAGATCATCGTCGAGTGGAATTTTGTCGAGGGAGTTTTTCCCCAGATCAACTAACTCGGCACCCAGGCGTTTCAGCTCTTCGGCGTCGCGTTTAATTTCGCTTTTGCTGACCCAGATAATCTCTTCGTCTTCATCTTCTTCGTTTTGATTATCTGGCACATCGTCGAGCCAGTCATCGGGCTGCTTGGTCATCTCTTGGCTCCCTAAAAAAAAGAGGCTAATCCTACCAGTTTATCGGGCGACTGCGAAATTGTTCTCTGAGTCTGATAGACTCAATAAATTCATACTTAAGATTAGACGGCAGGTCGATGAACGTATCTACTCAGGTTGCAGAACAACGTAAAGTGTTAGAACAGGCTGTCGCGCAGGCGCTGGAACTGGCGAAAGCCAGCACCGATGGAGCAGAAGTCGCGGTGACCAAAACCACCGGCATCGGCGTCAGTACCCGCTATGGCGAAGTGGAAAACGTCGAATTCAACAGCGATGGTGCACTTGGCATCACCGTCTATCATCAGAACCGCAAAGGCAGTGCTTCTTCAACCGACCTCAGCCCGGATGCCATCAAACGTACCGTGCAGGCGGCGATCGACATTGCGCGTTACACCTCGGTTGATCCTTTTGGTGCCCCGGCCGATCCCGATCTGCTGGCATTTGAAGCGCCGGATCTCGATCTTTACCATCCGTGGGAGATCGATGCCGATCGCGCTATCGAATGGGCTGCACAGGCCGAACAGGCGTCGCTGCAGGCTGACAAGCGCATTACCAATACCGAAGGCGGCAGCTTCAACAGCCACGTCGGCATCAAAGTGTTCGGTAACAGCCACGGCATGTTGCAGAGCTACTGCTCCAGCCGCCATTCGCTCTCCAGCTGTGTGATTGCCGAGCAGGATGGCAACATGGAGCGCGATTACGCCTACACCATCGGCCGTTCCATTAACGATCTGCAAACTGCGGATTGGGTGGGACAAGAGTGCGCACGTCGCGTGTTGTCACGCCTGGCGCCGCGCAAACTGCCAACCATGAAAGCGCCGGTGATCTTCGCGCCGGAAGTGGCGACGGGTCTGTTTGGCCATCTGGTCGGCATGATCAGCGGCGGTAGCGTCTATCGCAAAGCGACCTTCCTGCTGGATTCACTCGGCAAACAGATTTTGCCTGAGTGGCTGACGATTGAAGAGAAGCCGCACCTGCTGAAAGGCCTGGCGTCTACGCCGTTCGACAGCGAAGGTGTCCGCACTCAGGCGCGTGACATCATCAAAAATGGCGTGCTGCAAAACTGGCTGCTGACCAGCTATTCGGCACGTAAGCTTGGCTTGCAGAGCACCGGTCATGCGGGCGGCATTCACAACTGGCGCATTGCGGGGCAGGGGCATAGCTTTGAAGATATGCTGAAGCAGATGGGCCGTGGTTTAGTGGTTACCGAAATGATGGGCTCCAGTGTCAGCGCCATGACCGGTGATTACTCACGCGGTGCATCAGGCTTCTGGGTTGAAAACGGTGAAATCCAATATCCTGTGAGCGAGATCACAATTGCGGGCAACCTCAAGGATATGTGGCTCAATATGGTAACGCTCGGTAACGACATTGAAACGCGCAGCAATATACAATGCGGTTCGGTGCTGCTGCCGGAGATGAAAATCGCCGGACAATAAAGACATCGCTTCATGAAAGCAGCCCGCAAGGCTGCTTTTTTTTTAGCCCGACAATGATACCCCTTAATAATTCGCGTGACAGAAAGGCGGCAAGTGAATGAATCCTCAGGACATTACATCAGTAAGTGACTAAGGTGAGTGAGCGTAGCCAACGTGTCTGGAACCTGAAATATGACGGGAAATAAGGAATATTTATGCGTAAGCATGTGATTGCAATGTTGTCTCTCTCGCTGTTGTTCTCCTCGGCTAGCGTATTCGCCGCTGACCTGAAGAGTGATATGGATACCCTGAAAGATGGCCTGAGCGTGGTGAAGAAAACCTCTGATGCTCAGGAAATGCAAACCGCGCTCGGCAAGATGCGCCAGGCGGCGGAGGATGCTAAAAAATCCACGCCGGAAAAACTGGAAGGTCAGGCTGCCGATAGCGCCCAGATTAAGGATTATCACGCCGGTCTCGATTCTCTGATTGCGCAGATTGATGTCGTTGATCAGTTGGCGAAAGCCAACAAGCTCGACGAAGCCAAAACTGAAGCGAAGAAGTTGGAAGATATTCGTAACGCCAACCATAAGAAATTCCGCTGATAACCCGGCCAGCCCTGTGGCTGGCCTTATCTCCTCTCGCATTCCCTCCGTTTAAACGCATCGATTTCCGGCATAACCCGCATTTTTGTGACCTGTTTCGCACACTTCATGCGTAGTGCGATCTGGCGCACACACGCCCGTGGGATTTCCACTTTGAGGTGGAAAAGATGCGTCTCCACAGCCTGAAGCGGAAAGCGTAATTTCTTTCTAACGCGAATTATCTCTAATTATCCGCAGTAAACAGGAGTAGCAAGGTGAGGAGTGAAGCTGTCCCGCTGAAACCGAGTACGCCAGAAGCCATTCAGGCGTTGGCGGATAACACGTTGAAGCAGATTGCGGCGATCTACGCCGCGCACCACATCGAAGCCAATGCCGTGCAGCAGCAAATGCTGGCCTCGCATGTACGGGCGATGGCAGCGCGTTCCCTCACGGGAGAAGCCTTGCCGGAAGTGGAAGCCGAACTGTTTGAAGATATCTCGCCAGAAACCATGGCGCTGGCACAGCAGGTGGTCGATCTGTTTGGCAATCTGCCCAAAGAAGAAGCCTGGTTGTTATCGGTGCATATCGAAGTGGCGAAATCCAACGAAGCATAAATCGAGAGGAATTGAACATGGTAACAGTCGTGATTGGTGATCGTCTGGGTAAAGGTCAGAAAGTCGCAGCCGGTATTGAGAAAGCAGGCGGCCGTGCCGTGGTGGTGCCGGGCGTCGCAGCGGATATGAAGCTGGGCGATGTGATGAAAGCGGAAAACGCCGATTTCGGCATCTCCTTCTGCGGCAGCGGCGGCGCGGGTGCCATCACTGCACAGAACAAATATGGCTACAAAGCCAAACACGGTATGCGTTCGATTGATGAAGGCGTGACCGCCATCAACGAAGGCGCCACCGTACTGGGCTTTGGCTTTATGGATAAAGAAGAGCTGGGTGAACGTCTGGTGCAGGCCTGGAATAAAAAACACGGCAGCTAAGCATGAAACAGCAATACGAGACGCAGATAACGGTGCAGGGCAAAGGCGACAGCAAAGCGAAAGCCTTTTCCGATGCACTGAGCAAGGTGCAGCAGCAAGTGCTGCGCACCAGCCAAAAGATTCTGTTGCGCATTGAACCCATAGATGTGCGGGTGCTGCGCGCGCAGGAGAGCGTACGCACAGAGAAGTTCTTGTTCTTCTTTCTGGCGCGCGAACGACGGAATTACAGCGTCGAGCTGGAGATTACCGTCAGCGTCACCGTGATCGACACCGACAAGGTGGATTTCATCGCGACGAAATAAAAACGACAACAAAGGGTACAACAACATGTTTTTAATCATTTTGTTTAAGTCGTTGATCATTGGTGGATTGGTTGGCGTTGGAGTAGGAGCGGGCGCAGCGCGCATGTTCCACGCACCGACCACCCAGGGTATGGGCGCGTTTCGTACCTTGGGTGAACTCAATTCCTGTGAAGGCGATCCTGCATCGCACTTTTCCTTTGGTCTTGGCTTCTTCTTTAACGCCTGGGCATCGTCTGTGGCGGCAGGCTCCTTCACACAGGACGTTGACCACCGCATTCTGCCCAACTGGGGCGCGGCTGCGTTGATGGTGAAAAATCGTAACGTCGCGGAAACCCTGCACAACCCGAAACGCATGGCGATTGCCTGCGGCATCATCGGCATGATCGTGGTGGCGTTCCTTAACAGTACCGCTTCTGCGGTGCCTGCAGCGTTGCAGGTTACGGCGGTTAAAGTACTGGTGCCGGCGGCCAACCTGTTGGTCAACACCGTGATGCCGGTGATCTTCTGGCTGGCAGCGATTGATGCCGGTAAGAAATCCGGTTTCTGGGCGACCATCTTTGGTGGTCTGGCGCAGTTGATCATGGGCAATGCCGTACCGGGTCTGGTGCTGGGTATCCTGATTGGTAAAGGCGTGGAAGAGAGCGGCTGGAACAAAGTCACCAAAGTGATGATGTTCGCGATTGTGCTGCTGTTCGCTCTGAGTGGCTTCTTCCGTGGCTTCGACATGAAACTGCTGCAATCCTTCCAGCTGGGTGTCCCAGGCTGGCTGGACATGATTCACAACAGCCTGAGCGGCAAATAAGGAGCCTCGAGCATGAACGAGACTGAAAACAAAGGGTTCTGGTATGCCGACTGGTCGTTCCCGATCTTTGTTGGCCTGCTGTCCGCCGGGGTGTTTGCCGGTACGCACATGTACTACCTGTACGGCATCGGTGCATTTAACGAAGTGGCGTTTGTTTCGATGCTGCGTTCCGGCATGGAAACCGGCGTGTATGGCGCCGTGGCGGCGTTTGGTGCCAGCTTCCTGTTTGCCCGCATCATCGAGGGTTCGCTGGTCGGGATTCTGGATATCGGCGGTGCGATTCAAACCGGTGTCGGGCTGGGCGTTCCGGCTTTGCTGCTGGGCGCGGGCATTGTGTTCCCGGTGGCAAACTTTGCCGCATCACTGGCCACGGGCCTGGTGGTGGGTTTAGCGATCGGTTATCTGATTATCCTGGCGCGTAAGTTCACCATCAATCAGAGCGATTCCACCTACGGTGCGGACGTGATGATGGGCGCAGGTAATGCATCGGGTCGCTTCCTTGGGCCGTTGATCATCCTGTCTGCGATGGCCGCGTCGATTCCGATTGGCATCGGTTCGCTGGTGGGTGCGTTGTTGTTTTATCTGTGGAACAAACCGATCACCGGTGGCGCGATTTTAGGTGCCATGGCGTTAGGCGCAATGTTCCCGGTTTCGCTGTAAAGCTGTTTCCGATTTAACGGTCGCCCTTCACGGCGGCCCTACGATTGAACAGTGCATTCTGTGTGGAGGCACATTGATGACCCCACACAGATGTGATGCAAATTCCGTAGGGTGCGTATTGATGCGCACCGGGCTGAATGCAGGTTGTTAAGGAGTAAATATGTTTGATCTGATTCTGCGCCGCGCGCGTTTGTGCGACGAACAGCTGGTGGATATCGCCATCCAGCACGGCAAGATTGCTGCGGTCGGCGATGTCAACGGTTCAGCTCAGCAGGAGCGCGATTTAGAGGGGCGCTATTACGTCAGCGCCGGCTGGATCGACAGCCACGTGCACTGCTATCCCAAATCCCCGATTTATCACGATGAAGCCGATGCGATTGGGATGGCGCAGGGCGTCACTACCGTGATTGATGCAGGCAGCACCGGCGCGGATCATATCGACGATTTCTATCAGCTCACCCGTTCCGCCACCACCGAAGTGCGCGCGCTGATCAACATTTCACGTACCGGCATCATCACCCAGAATGAGCTGGCCGATATGACGCAGATCGACGGTGATGCGGTGGTGCAGGCGGTGAAACGTCGCCCGGACTTTATCGTGGGATTAAAAGCGCGCATGAGCAGCAGCGTGGTGGGTGAAAATGGCATTCAGCCGCTGATTCGCGCCAAAGCCATTCAACAGGCGGCGGGAAATCTGCCGCTGATGATGCACATCGGCAACAACCCGCCGGTGCTGGAAGAGATCGCCGATTTGCTCACCTCCGGTGACATCATCACTCACTGCTTCAACGGCAAACCCAACCGCATTCTGTCGCCGCAGGGCGAACTGAAAGCCGCGGTGAAAAATGCCATCGCGCGCGGCGTGAAGCTGGATATCGGTCACGGCAGCGCCAGCTTCAGCTTTGAAGTGGCCCGTCAGGCCATCGCGCAGGGAATTCTGCCCGACACCATTAGCTCGGACATTTACTGTCGCAACCGCATCAACGGCCCGGTACACAGCCTGGCGCATGTGATGTCGAAATTCTTCAGCATTGGCATGACGCTGCCGCAGGTTATCGACTGCGTCACCGGTAATGCCGCGGCTGGCCTGCGCTTAGCGGGCAAAGGGCGCTTAACCGAAGGTTATGACGCCGACCTGACCATTTTTACCGTCAAAGAGGAAGCCCGCCCGTTCGTTGATGCTGAAGGCGAACGGGTTTTGGGTGAGCAACATTTGCTGCCGCTGGCCGTGGTTATCGCGGGTAAGTGGCATCTGACTGATGAAGGGAAAGCTAATCATGTCTTCGATTTATGAAAAATATGACCTGAAACAGGTCATCAATGCCTCCGGTCGTATGACCATTCTTGGTGTTTCAACGCCTTCTGCCGATGTGGTCGAGACCGTCAGCTACGGTTTGAATCACTATTTCGAGATCAAAGATCTGGTCAATAAAACCGGCGCGTATATCGCTAAACTGCTGGATGTCGAGAGCGCGGTGGTGGTCTCCTGCGCCTCTGCGGGCATCGCACAGAGCGTGGCGGCGGTGATCGTTAAAGATAACGACTGGCTGCTGGACAACCTGCATGCCGCGCCGCTGACCGTGCCGCACGATATCGTGGTGCCGAAAGGCCATAACGTGAACTTCGGTGCGCCGGTGGGTGCGATGGTGGCGCTGGGCGGCGGACGTCTGGTGGAAGCCGGCTACAGCAACGAATGTTCGCCAGAACAGCTGGCTGCGGCCATCACGCCAACCACGGCGGCGCTGCTTTACATCAAATCACACCACTGCGTGCAGAAGAGCCACCTGAGTGTGGAGCAGGCGGCGGTAGTCGCGCGTAAACACGGTATCCCGTTAATCGTGGATGCGGCGGCAGAAGAAGATCTGCAGTGCTACTACCAGATGGGCGCGGACCTGGTGATCTACAGCGGTGCCAAGGCGATTGAAGGGCCGACCAGCGGTCTGGTGATTGGCCGCACCCAGTACGTTGAGTGGGTAAAACGTCAAAGCAACGGTATTGGCCGCGCGATGAAAGTCGGTAAAGAGGGCATTCTTGGTCTGACGCAGGCGATTGAAAACTATCTGGTGCAGCCGAAAACCACCGGCGCTGAGATGGTAGCCAACATGACGCCGTTTATCGATAACCTCAACACAATCAATGGTGTGTCTGCACGCGTGGTATGGGATGCGGCGGGCCGCGATATCGCCCGTGCCGAGATCAAGTTCGATGAGGCCGTCACTCAATGGCCAACCGGTGAGCTGGTGCAGGCGCTGAAAACCGGCGACATCGCCATCTACTTCCGTGGCTACAAAGCCAACGAAGGCATTATCGAAGCGGATGTGCGCAGCGTCAGCACCGATCAGCTGCATATTATCTTTAGCCGTATCCAGGCGTTACTCAGTGGAGGAAAACGCGCATGAGTCTGAACCCGAATTTCTATCAGGGCCGTCTGTGCCTCAACGTGCTGGCCGGTTCTAAGCAGAACGCCAAAGAGATCTGGCAGGCCGCAGAAGGCCACGTGCTGGTGGGCGTCTTATCAAAAAATTACGCGAGCAATGAAGAAGCGATTGCCGATATGCGTGAGTACGCGGCACTGATCGACAACGCGCTGTCCGTCGGACTGGGCGCGGGCGATCCGAATCAGTCGGCGATGGTGAGTAAGATCTCAGCGGTGCTGCAACCGCAGCACGTGAACCAGGTGTTTACCGGTGTCGCCACCAGCCGCGCACTGCTCGGGCAGCATCACACCGTGGTCAACGGTTTGATTTCACCAACCGGCACGCCGGGCCTGGTGAAAATCTCCACCGGACCGCGCAGCTCGCAACTGGAAGATGCGATTGTGCCGATCGACAGCGCCATCGCCATGCTGCAGGACATGGGGGGCAGTTCGGTGAAATACTTCCCGATGGGCGGCTTAAAAGCGGTGAATGAGTACCGTGCCGTTGCTGAAGCCTGTGCGCGTCACGACTTCTGGCTGGAGCCGACCGGCGGCATCGATCTCAATAACTTCGAAGCCATTGTGCAGATTGCACTCGATGCGGGCGTCAGCAAAGTGATTCCACACGTCTATAGTTCGATCATCGACAGTGCCACTGGCGACACGCGCATTGACGATGTGCGTCAGCTTCTGGCAACGTGCAAGAAACTGCTGTAACAAACGAGTCACAGGTGAAGCTCCGTGAGATTTCCCAATCAGCGTCTGGCCCAACTTTTCGCTGCGCTGCAAAACGAAACGCTGCCACAGGATGAACTGGCGCGCCGCTTTTCAGTTTCAACGCGCACGGTGCGCACCGATATCACCGCGCTGAATGCGCTGCTGGAGCAACACGGCGCACAGTTCGTACTGGCGCGCGGCGCGGGATATCAGCTGAAGATCGACGATGTGGCGCTTTTTGACCGTCTGCAGGAAGAGAGCGCCGCGCCGCTGCGCGTGCCGCGCACTTCTCAGGATCGCGTACGCTATTTGCTCACGCGTTTTCTCACCGCCGCCTATTCACTCAAGCTTGAAGACCTGTCGGAAGAGTGGTTTGTCAGCCGTGCCACCCTGCAAAGCGACATGGCGGAGGTGCGGGAATGGCTTGGCCGCTATCATCTGAATATCGAAACCAAGCCGCATTACGGCATGAAGTTGTTCGGCAGCGAAGCGGCGATCCGCACCTGCCTGACGGATTTGCTGTGGCAAATTGATCAGGAGATGCCCGACAGCCCGCTGTTGACGGTGGAAGCGCTGCACAGCGGCATCCTGGCGCAGCTGGAGCCGCTGCTGCAGCACTGCTTTAATCAGCACGCGATTCGCCTTAGCGATGAGGGCGAGCGCTATCTGCAAATTTACTGTGCGGTGGCGGTGCGACGCATCAGCGAAGGTTTCCCGCTCAACGATCCCGGCGCAGAAGATGTCGGTGATGAGGTGCGCGAAGCCGCGCATCATCTGGTGAATCTGATGCATCCGCTGGTCGGCAAACCGATCTCGCAGGCGGAAGAGAACTGGCTGCGCGTCAATATCGCCGCCCGGCAGATTCAGGCGCTGTCGCCCAGCACCATTAATGCTGATGACGCCGATGCGTTAGTCGATTACCTGCTGAACTACATCAACACCCATTACAACTACCGCTTGCAGCAGGATGAGCAGCTGCGGGCCGATCTGCTCACCCATATCAAAACTATGATTACCCGGGTGCGCTACCAGATTCACATCCCCAACCCGCTGCTGAGTAACATCAAACAGCACTATCCGATGGCGTATGACGTGACGCTGGCGGCGGTCACCAGCTGGGGAAAGTACACGCCGTACAGCATCAGCGAGAACGAAATCGGTTTTCTGGTGCTGCACATCGGTGTCGGGCTAGAGCGGCATTACGATGTCGGCTATCAACGCCATCCGCAGGTGCTGCTGGTGTGCGACAGCGGCAACTCCACACTGCGCATGATTGAAGCGCTGCTGCTGCGTAAATACCCGCAGTTGGTGGTCACGGCGCGTTTGTCGCAGCGTGATTACGAGATGCGCGAACACATTGACGAAGATTTCGTGATTTCCACCGTGCGTTTGAGTGAGAAGAATAAACCGATTGCGGTGATGTCGCCGTTCCCGACCGAGTTCCAGCTGGAGCAGTTGGGTAAGCTGGTGCTGGTGGATCGCACACGGCCTTACATGCTGGAAAAATACTTCGATGCACAGCACTTTATGGTGCTGGATAAGCCGATGACGCAATCCGCGCTGTTCCGCGTGTTGTGCGATCAGCTGGAGTCAGAAGGCTGTGTGGATGCGGACTTTTATCCCTCCGTCGAAGAGCGAGAAGCGATTGTCAGCACCCTGCTCGGCGAAGGCATTGCGCTGCCACACTCACTGGGATTGCTGGCGAAGAAAACCGTGGTGTATACCGTGCTGGCGCCGCATGGCGTGAGCTGGGGTGATGAAACCGCTTCGGTGATTTTCCTGCTGGCGATCAGCAAAAGCGAATACGAAGAGGCGATGGCGATTTACGATCTGTTCGTTACTTTCCTGCGCGAGCGGGCGATGACCCGATTGCGCGATTGCGCGGATTTCGTCAGCTTTAAAGCGGTGGCGATCGATTGTCTGAGCCGGATGTGATGGTAAACCAGGGCCGGATGAAGCCAGCACTACAACGTCCGGCACGCATCCCGGCTCATGATGTTTGCGATGAATATCCCGCTACACTGTTGGGATAGAGTCAGTATTTATGCCGGCCTGGTCTTAATCAGCTACGCTGCTTCGCCAGCAACCGCGGGATTTCACGCAGGCACCACGCTTTGGCTTCACCCATGCTATCGCGACGCCATGCCATAATGATATCCACCTCACGGGTGTATTCGGCACTCACCACACGCAGACGGCCTTCGGCGATATCCTGTTCCACCATCGGATAAGGCATGGTGGCGACACCCAATCCTGCCAGCAGCGCTCGGCGTTTATCGTCCATGCTACTCACCGTCAGGCGTTGCTGTTTATCCAGCAGCTGCACCGTTAACACCGGGCGTTCGCGCGCGGTATCCGCCACCGCGATGCCGCGATACTTCACGCGCGTCACTTCAGACAGCGGCTCGGCTTCCTGATGAATCGGGTGATCCGGACTGGCCACGTAGACGCTCATAATGCTGTAGAGCTTACGGGTGTTGATCTCGGTTGATGCACGGAAATGCATATCAGGCGCTATCACGATGTCCGCGCGGCCCTGTTCAAGACGCTCCCAGGCACCGGCCAGCACTTCCGTCACCAGCGAAATCTGCGTGTTGGCTTTCTCAGCCAGCTTTTCAACGACAGGAAACAGCAGATTGGTGGGGATCAGTGCTTCGGCCACAATGGTGAGATGGGTTTCCCAACCGCGAGCCAGCGCTTCGGCATCGGTGGTGAGTTTATCGGCCGCTTCCAGCAGCACGCGCCCACGCTCCAGTAGCATACGCCCGACATTGGTGAACTTGGTGCGATGGCCGGAGCGGTCAAACAGCACCACGTCCAGCTCTTCTTCCAGTTTCTGCATGGTATAGCTCAATGCAGAGGGAACGCGGCCCAGTTCATCGGCTGCCGCAGCAAAGCTACCACGACGGTCGATAGCATCCATCACACGTAAAGCTTCGAGGGTTAACGCGCGGTCTTTTGCCATGCCGGTTCTCTGTCAGTAAATTTGAATATGCCAGGCAGATTAACTGGCTAACAATCCGGCGTCCAGCCTTTTACCATTAACGTATAAAGCCTGTGGTCGAATCTCACCGCAGTGCGTCGGAGGTAAATCATGATGACAACCCGCTGCGCGTCAGCATGTGGCCAGGCCGATTTCGGTTGGTTGCAGGCGCGATACAGCTTCTCTTTTGGCCACTATTTTGACCCGAAATTAATGGGCTACGCCTCATTGCGTGTGCTTAATCAGGAAGTGCTGGCACCCGGTGCGGCGTTCCAGCCACGCAGCTATCCGCAGGTGGATGTGCTGAACCTGGTGTTGCAGGGCGAAGCAGAATACCGCGACAGCGAAGGTAACCACCTGGTCGCGCGGGAAGGCGAGGCCATGCTGCTGTCGGCACGTCAGGGTGTGAACTACAGCGAAATCAACATCAGCAAAGATCACCCGCTAACACGCATGCAGCTGTGGCTGGCGGCCTGCCCGGATCGAGAGAATCCGCTGCTGCAGAAAATCGCTGTGCCGCAGCAGACCCGTTTCTTGCTGGCCTCGCCAGACGGCGTGGATGGCAGCCTGCAACTGCGTCAGCAAGTTTGGGTCCATCAGGTGATACTCGCACCCGGTGAGCAGCATATGGTGAAACTGAACGGCCCTCGTGCCTATCTGCAATCTATCCACGGTTCGTTGGATCTGCAGGCAAGTAGCGCCAATCAGGAGTTACTGAGCTGCGGTGACGGCGCGTTCTTGAGTGAAGAACAGCAGATTACGTTGCAGGCGAAAACGCCGCTACGTGCTCTCGTCATCGATTTACCGGCATAAAAAAAGGCAGCCCGCTGAGGCTGCCCTTGTCTGTGGTCGGGGCGCAGCTGACTGCGCCCGTCAGATGCAGATTACTTCAGGATGGTGAACGCGGTCGTTACGTGTTTCACACCGCTTACACGACTGGCCACATCGGCCGCCGCAGTGGCTTCCTGTTGTGTCACCAGACCGAGCAGGAACACTTCACCGTTTTCCGTGGTCACTTTCACGTTCGATGATTTCACCTGATCGCTACCCAGCAGCTGTGAGCGGATTTTGGTGGTGATCCAGGTATCGGATGATGACGTGCCGAGGCTCACTTTCTGGCCAGTGCGGATTTCGTTATACACCTCGGTGGCACCATCCACGCCCATGGCAATCTGCTTGGCGCGGCTCGCCAAATCAGCCGATGGCGATTGACCGGTCAGCAGCACTTTGCCCTGATAAGCGGTGACCACGACGCGCGCCTGGTTTTTGATTTGTTCATCTTTAGCCAGTGCGTTACTGACACGCAGTTCCAGCGTACCATCATCCACTTGCGTACCGACGGTGCGCGGGTCCGTTGCGGTTTTGGTCGCCACAGCGGCGCCGCCTGCCACAACGGCAACACAGCCTTGCAGCATCATGGCGGTTAAAAGAATGGCGACAGCGTTCAATGCTTTCATTTGAGCTCCTTCAGTCATTCCTGGTGTGGGAACAAAGTGTTATCAATCAAATCACACAGGCAGTTCAGCGTCAGCATATGCATCTCCTGAATGCGTGCGCTGCGATGTGACGGAATGCGAATTTCCACATCGTGCGGACCCAACAGGCCCGCCAGCTCACCGCCATCATGGCCGGTCAACGCGACGATAGTCATATCGCGAGTCACCGCAGCTTCAACCGCTTTAACAATATCGCGGGTGTTGCCACGGGTTGAAATAGCCAGCAGCACATCACCGGCCTGACCAAGCGCGCGAACCTGCTTGGCATAAACTTCATCGTGGAGACGATCGTTGCCGATCGCCGTCAGCATGACATTGTCGGCGCTAAGTGCCAGCGCAGGCAGGCTGGGGCGCTCGGTCTCAAAACGGTTAATCATACTGGCGGCAAAATGCTGAGCATTGGCCGATGAAGCACCGTTACCACAACTCAGGATTTTGTTACCGTTCAGCAGCGACTGCACCAGCGTCATAGCGGCGCGAGAAATCGCATCCGGCAGTGCCTCCGCAGCGGCGATTTGAGTCTGAATACTTTCGGTAAAACACGCTTTAATTCTGTCCTGCACAAGACCACCTGGTTCTATCCATCGGCATTAAAGGCATCGGGCAGCCATTCCAGCTCACGCCCGGTAATGGCAATGATGTCAAAACGGCAATTCACCGTATCAAAACTGCCGCCGCGTGCCAGCAACCACCATGCAGCGGTACGCAGCAGCTTTTGTTGTTTCTGGCGCGTCACGCTGGCGGCGGCACCGCCGTAGCGCGCATCGCGTCGATAGCGCACTTCGACAAACACCCAGCAATCGGCGTCTCGCATAATGAGATCAATTTCCCCACTGCGGCAACGCACGTTGCTGGCAACCCATCGCAGCCCGGCGCGCTCCAGATAGCCACGCGCCTGCTGCTCCTGCTCAGCGCCAATGCGCTGGCGGTTTACTGCACTGGAACGATTTGTCCCTGACGATACTGGTTCCATGCCAACTTCCTGTTGATCACGCAATCCGTGTCGGCGCTCAGTTTGCCAGTGTTGCCATCAATGGCAAAACCAGGCACCTGGCGCATCTGGTTAAAGTGATTCGCCAGCGTCCAGGCATCAATGCCCATCGCGTAGAGGCGAACCAGCGAATAATCGTTGTTAAACGACTTCGCCGCCTGCTGCATCAGACCCGGATTGTTACCGGAGAGCAGCGGAATATCACTGAACTGCAGGCCATCCATTTCCAGACGGAAGTCTGGACCGGCACCCGCCTGCGCACTGCGTGAGCTTGCATACAGTGCGATGTTGTTGCGGCTGCTGGTGCGCATCGCAATCATCGGCTTGATCAGTTGCAGCTCGTCCTGGCTGGCCACGATGTACACTGCATCCACACTGCCGCCGCTGGCATCGGTCGTTGGCGCTGGCGGGGTGGTTTGCGGCGCTGGAATGGTCAGGCCCGCAACAGCCACGGCGGCAGACTGCGGCTGTTCAACCGTCAGCGGCGTGCCACTCAATGCGATACCCGCTCCGCTATTAATACCTTGTTTCAGCTCAGAAACGCCACCGAAACGCTGTTGCAGTACGGTGGAACCGCCAAGTTTCTGCCACTCCTGTGCGAACGCCTTGCTGACGCGATCGCCATAGCTGCTACGCGGTACCAGCAGTAATGGCTGGCGTTTGCCTTGCTCGTAGATATGGTGCGCGGCATCGCGCGCTTCGTCTTCAGGAGAAAGCGCAAAATAACAAATATTCGGATGGTTCTGGATCTGTTCTGGCTCGTTCAGCGCCAGCACGTTGAGTGGCGTCTGGCTGTTCACCACCGATTCCACCTCGTTTTTCAACAGTGGGCCTACCACGATGGTCGCGCCATCCTGCTGCGCCTGCTGCATTACCTGAGCAATCGGCTGGCTGCTGGTGTCATAGACTTTCACTTGCGCGCTGCTGTCCGGTTGAGCCGCCGTTGTCGCCGGTTGTGCGGCAGCCTGCGGCTGTTCGGTCTGCGGTGGCATATTGCCCGCCATGGCCGGGCTGACAACCGTGTTAGCGGCAGCGTTAGCATCGGCAGGCTGTTGTGCGTTCGCGTCGCCAGGCTGTTGTGCTGACGGCTGGCCATTGGCATCGGTTGCCGCGGTAGCAGCAGGGGCGGGTTGCGGGGCTGGTGCAGTTAACACGCCATTTTTAGCATCGTTAAAACCTTTCTGAATCGCATTGGCAAAAACCTGTGCCTGGCCATTCAGCGGCAGCAGCAGCGCGATGGTGCTGGTCGAGGCTTTGGTGAAGTTTTGCACCTGGCTAAGCTGAGTTGGTAATGTTTTCGCACCCGGGTTTTGCGGATAACGTGTCTGCCAGTCTTTGATCGCCGCTTTCAGCATCTGCGGATCCTGGCTGTTGGTATGCCAGGTGTTGAGCAGATCCAGCCAGCCTTGCAGGGTGTTCTCATTGGCGTTAATCACCAGGCTGTTCAGCTGATCCTGCGTCATTTGCGTCAGAGCTTGCCAGGTGGCGTCAATATTGCTCTGGTGGTCGGCGCCTTGCAGCAACGGCTCCTGAGCAATATAGGCGCGTAAGAGCGCGAGTGAAGGGCGATTTTGCGCCGCAGCGATTTGCAGTGCGTAGTAGCGCACCTGCTGATCCTGAGACAGGCCATCAGTCTTCACCTGACCCAGCGTCTGCTGAGCGCCGCCGAAATCCTGCTGACCAATCTGCATCTGCGCGCGCAGTAATTGCAGCTCCTGCTGCTGCACTGCAGAGAGTTGCTGTGGCAGTTGCGAGATCTGATCGTTAGCCTGCGGATACTTTCCTTCCTTCAACAGGGCACGGATGGCAAGTAATTGCCAGTCGGTCTTGCTATCATCGCTGCTTTGCTGCACCTGCTGCAGATAATAGTCAGACCGGCCAGTAGCAGGCCCCTGAATATTGACGTTGGAGGTTTGCTGCGGTCCCTGGCCGCTACAGGCGGCTAAAATCAGTCCAGCGAGAAGAACAGGTACAAAGCGTCCTGCTTTATGACGTACGACTTTTGAAGGAAGCATACTGTATCCAGTGATGTTTTTTTCTAGATGCTCAATATTAAATCGGCAATTCGGATGAAACAATGAAACAACTCGATCGGGCAGAGATTTCTGCCAGCACGCTCTATATCGTTCCTACCCCGATCGGTAACCTGGGTGATATCACGCAGCGTGCGCTGACGGTGCTTGCGAGCGTCGATCTGGTCGCAGCGGAAGATACACGTCATACCGGGCTGTTGCTACAACATTTCGCCATCAATGCGCGACTGTTCGCA
>NZ_DAMDQC010000008.1:0-60298 GCF_032082325.1 Pantoea sp. CTOTU50773
TGCAGGAGCCAATAAAGTCTTTGGCTTCTGGATCTACCTGATGAGCGACTGCATTATCTTCGCTACGCTGTTTGCGACCTATGCAGTTATGGTCAATAACACTGCCGTTGTTCAGGCAGGTAAAGACATCTTTGAACTGCCGTTTGTGCTGGTTGAAACCGCGCTGCTGCTGCTCAGCTCCATTACTTATGGAATGGCAGTGATCGCGATGAACAACCAGAACAAGGGTTCAGTCATCAGCTGGTTGGCTCTGACCTTCCTGTTTGGTGCTGGATTCATCGGCATGGAAATCTATGAATTCCATCATCTGATCCTGGAAGGCTTCGGTCCTGACCGCAGTGGTTTCCTGTCCGCGTTCTTTACGCTGGTCGGTACCCACGGTCTGCACGTGACCTCAGGCCTGATCTGGATGGCAGTGATGATGTTCCAGATTTCTAAACGTGGTCTGACTGCAACCAACCGCACCCGCATCATGTGCCTGAGCTTGTTCTGGCACTTCCTGGATGTGGTTTGGATCTGCGTATTCACCGTTGTCTATCTGATGGGAGCCATGTAATGAGTCATTCAGTTAACGAACATGGCGCTTCTCACGGTAGCGTGAAGTCTTACATGATCGGCTTCATCCTCTCTATCATCCTGACCGGTATTCCGTTCTGGATGGTAATGGATGGCGGCGCATCACACGGCACGATTCTGGGTGTGGTTCTGGTGTGTGCGGTGGTTCAGGTGTTAGTGCACCTGGTCTACTTCCTGCACTTAGACAGCAAGTCAGAGGGTGGCTGGAACATGGTGGCGATAGTCTTCTCAGCACTCATCATTCTGATTGTTGTTGTCGGCTCACTGTGGATCATGTGGAACCTCAACTACAACATGATGGCCGACTAAAGAGTCACACGTAATGATTAAGCAATACCTGCAAGTAACAAAACCAGGAATTATTTTCGGCAACTTAATTTCTGTGATCGGTGGATTCTTGCTGGCTTCGAAAGGCAGCATTGATTACCCCCTGTTTCTCTATTCACTGGTGGGCGTTTCGCTGGTTGTCGCATCGGGTTGTGTATTCAACAACGTGATTGACCGCGATATCGATATCAAAATGGAGAGAACGCGGAACCGTGTTCTGGTCAAAGGCCTGATCTCGGCGAAAGTAAGCCTGGTTTATGCAACCGCATTGGGTATTGCTGGCTTTGCGTTGCTGTATTTCGGCGCTAACCCGCTGGCCATGTGGCTGGCGGTGATGGGCTTCGTTGTCTATGTGGGCATTTATAGCCTGTATATGAAACGCAACTCCGTGTATGGCACGCTGATCGGTAGCCTCTCTGGTGCAGCACCGCCAGTGATTGGCTACTGCGCAGTGACCAACCAGTTTGATGCTGGCGCCCTGATCTTATTGGCTATCTTTAGCCTGTGGCAGATGCCGCACTCGTACGCGATTGCGATTTTCCGCTTCAAAGATTATCAGGCGGCTAACATCCCGGTTCTGCCTGTCGTGAAAGGTATCTCGGTAGCCAAAAATCATATTACGCTATACATCCTGGCGTTCATGATTGCTACGCTGATGCTGACACTCGGCGGTTACGCGGGTTACAAGTATCTGGTGGTCGCCGCGGCAGTGAGTGTGTGGTGGTTGGGCATGGCGCTTTCAGGTTACAAAACCTCAAACGATAAAGTTTGGGCGCGTAAACTGTTTGTGTTCTCGATTGTCGCTATCACAGCATTGAGCGTGATGATGTCGGTTGATTTTATGACGCCGGCCTCTAAAGACCTGCTGACTTACGTCTGGTAATACAGCTCCGCAACACCAGAAAGGGCGCGAATTTCGCGCCCTTTCTTTTTGTTACCACTGCTTAACAACAATTGTTTTACCCGCCCTGCCCTGCTCCCTAAAATGAGAGCTAAATGCCCGGAATAATTCGAGATGCAGGAAGGCGGCAAGTGCATGAATCCCTGGGAGCTGACTAAAGTAAGTGACCTGGGTGAACGTGCGCAGCCAACGCATCTGCGGCTTGAAGTATAAAGGGCATAAACTTACAGAGGTTGGAATGAACGACAATAAAATGACGCCAGTAGAGCTTCGGGCTACATGGGGTTTAGGCACAGTTTTTTCCCTGCGCATGCTGGGAATGTTTATGGTCCTGCCGGTACTCACCACGTACGGTATGGCGTTGCAGGGAGCCAGTGAAACCTTAATTGGTCTGGCAATTGGCATCTATGGTCTGGCGCAAGCCGTATTCCAGATTCCGTTTGGTCTGCTGTCCGATCGCGTCGGTCGCAAACCGCTCATTGTTGGCGGGCTGTTAGTGTTCGTGCTGGGCAGTATTATCGCAGCGATGACCACCTCAATCTGGGGCGTGATCCTGGGTCGTGCTTTACAAGGCTCTGGCGCAATTGCCGCTGCCGTGATGGCGCTACTCTCAGATCTCACTCGCGAACAAAACCGCACTAAAGCAATGGCGTTTATTGGCATCAGTTTCGGTGTGACCTTTGCTATTGCGATGGTGGTAGGCCCAATTGTCACCCATGCTCTGGGTTTGCATGCACTGTTCTGGATGATCGCTATTCTGGCCTCGCTGGGCATTGTTATCACGCTATTGGTGGTGCCGAGCGCACCGAATCACGTGCTGAATCGTGAATCCGGCATGGTAAAAGCCAGCATTCGTGAAGTGTTAGCCAACCCTAAACTCCTGAAATTAAACATCGGTATTCTTTGCCTGCATATCCTGCTGATGTCGAGTTTTGTGGCTTTGCCAGGCCAGTTTGAACAAGCGGGCTTCCCGGCATCTGAACACTGGAAAGTCTATCTGGTCACCATGCTGGTCGCTTTCGTTCTGGTGGTGCCTTTCATCATCTATGCCGAAGTGAAACGCCGCATGAAGCGC
This sequence comes from Pantoea sp. CTOTU50773, assembly GCF_032082325.1. Classification (NCBI taxonomy): domain Bacteria; kingdom Pseudomonadati; phylum Pseudomonadota; class Gammaproteobacteria; order Enterobacterales; family Erwiniaceae; genus Pantoea; species Pantoea sp. CTOTU50773. Next base: position 2,880 of record NZ_DAMDQC010000008.1, read on the forward strand.
GTTTTTGTTACCTGCGTGGCACTGATCATTATCGCGGAAATCGTACTGTGGGGTGCGGCTGGTCATTTCTGGACGCTGGTGATTGGCGTGCAGCTATTCTTCCTCGCCTTCAACCTGATGGAAGCCATTCTGCCTTCGCTGATCAGTAAAGAATCACCGCCGGGCTACAAAGGTACAGCGATGGGCATTTACTCCACCAGCCAGTTCATTGGCGTGGCGATTGGCGGCAGCATGGGCGGTTGGATCTTCGGTCACTTTGATGCGCAGACGGTGTTTCTGGTGGGTGCGATTGTCGCGGCAGCCTGGCTGTTTGTGGCGATGTCGATGCAGGAGCCACCTTACGTCAGCAGCCTGCGCATGGTACTCAGTGATGCCGTATTAGCGGTGCCTAACCTTGAGAAGCGTTTAAAAGCGCAGCCGGGTGTCTCTTCAGTATTTATCGTGCCGGAAGAGAAAAGTGCTTACATCAAGATCGACAGTAAAGTGACGAGCCGCGTCGAAATCGAAGCGCTGCTCGCCAGCTGTTAGTTAGTAGTCACACACTCTGTGGCGGCGCGATTAACCGCTCCGCCACAAACCATCACGCTAATTAAAGCGACATATCCACCACGATACGCCCTTCAATTTTTCCCGCATGCATACGCGCAAAAATGTCGTTAATGTTGGTCAACGGTTCAACCGCCACGTTGGCTTTCACTTTGTGACGACCGGCGAAATCCAACGCTTCCTGGAGATCTTTACGCGTGCCCACAATTGAACCGCGCACCGTAATCCCGTCCAGCACCATATCGAAAATCGACAAATCAAATTTGCCCGGTGGCAGACCGTTCAGCACCATGGTGCCGCCACGGCGCATGGTGCCAATCGCCTGCTCAAACGCTTTAGGTGATACGGCCGTAACCAGCACACCATGCGCGCCGCCAAAACTTTCCTGGAACACTTTTGCGGGATCGACGTTCTTCGCATTCGCTACCACACTGGCACCAAGCCGCTTAGCAAACGCCAGCTTCTCATCGTCGATATCAACCGCAGCCACATTCAGTCCCATCGCCACCGCGTACTGCACCGCCATATGACCTAAACCTCCAATACCGGACACCACTACCCAATCGCCTGGCTTGGTATCGGTCATTTTCAGGCCTTTGTACACCGTCACGCCGGCACACAGAATTGGTGCGATTTCGTTGTAATCGATGTTTTCCGGAATGATGCCGACATAATTCGCATCCGCGAGGCAATATTCTGCGAAACTGCCGTTCACCGAATAACCGGCATTCTGCTGTGACAGGCACAGGGTTTCCCAACTATCCAGACAGTGCTCGCAGTGGCCACATGCGGAATAGAGCCACGGCACGCCCACACGATCGCCCAGTTTTAAATGCTTCACACCTTCACCGAGCGCCACTACCTGCCCTACGCCTTCGTGGCCAGGAATAAACGGGGGATTGGGCTTAATCGGCCAGTCGCCTTCGGCGGCATGTAAGTCGGTATGGCACACGCCGGTCGCGGCGATTTTCACCAGAATCTGGCCCGGTCCCACTTGCGGTACTGGCACCTGCTCAATCACTAACGGTTCACCAAAGGCTTTAACAACGGCGGCTTTCATGGTGGTTTTGATTTGCATATTCATCTTTCACTCTCCATTTGATCGGATGCAGACTCAGAACAGGCCCAAAGGCGCGGTGCCATAGCTGACCAGCAGATTTTTGGTTTGTTGGTAGGCGCTAAGCGCCATCTTGTGCGTCTCGCGTCCCACGCCCGATTGCTTGTAGCCACCGAAAGCCGCGTGTGCGGGATAGATGTGATAGCAGTTGGTCCAGACACGACCGGCTTTGATGCCACGTCCCATGCGATACGCCAGATTGGTATCACGCGTCCATACGCCCGCCCCGAGGCCAAACTGGGTTTCGTTGGCAATCGACAAGGCTTCCGCTTCGTCTTTAAAGGTGGTGATGCCGATAACCGGCCCAAAAATCTCTTCCTGGAAACACCGCATCTGGTTGGTGCCTTTAATCAGGGTTGGCTGGATATAGAATCCGTTATCCAGTTCGGCAGCGACGCTGGCGCGATCGCCTCCGGTAAGAATTTGCCCCCCTTCGTCGCGCGCGATGTTGATGTAAGACAGGATTTTGTCGAATTGCTGACGGGAAGCCTGAGCACCGATCATGGTGTCGGTATCCAGCGGATCGCCCCGACGGATGTTTGCCACTTTCTCCATCACCCGCGCCATAAACGGCTCATAGATCGATTCATGGATCAACGCACGTGATGGACAAGTACAGACCTCGCCCTGGTTGAAGAAACCGAGCACCAGCCCTTCCACCGCTTTTTCGATAAAGTCCGATTCACCCTCCATCACATCGGCAAAGTAGATGTTCGGCGACTTGCCGCCCAGCTCGACGGTGCAAGGAATGATGTTTTCAGCCGCGCACGCCATAATATGACGGCCCACTGGCGTAGAACCGGTGAACGCGATTTTGGCGATACGTTTGCTGGTGGCCAGCGCTTCACCGGCTTCACGGCCAAAGCCCTGCACCACGTTAAGCACGCCGGCCGGGAACAGATCGCCGATCAGCTCCATCAGCAAGGTGATTGCCAGCGGGGTTTGCTCAGCCGGTTTCAGCACCACGCAGTTACCCGCCGCCAGCGCCGGAGCCAGTTTCCATGCCGCCATTAACAGCGGGAAGTTCCACGGGATGATCTGCCCGACCACGCCCAGCGGTTCATGGAAGTGATAGGCAACGGTGGTTTCATCAATCTCAGCGGTGCTGCCTTCCTGCGCACGCAGACAACCGGCGAAGTAGCGGAAGTGATCCACCGCCAGCGGTAGATCGGCGTTGAGGGTTTCACGGATCGGCTTGCCGTTGTCCCAGCTCTCCGCCACAGACAACATTTCGAGATTTTGTTCAATGCAGTCGGCCACCTGCAGCAGCAGATTGGCCCGATGTTGCACGCTGGTTTTTCCCCAGGCGTCAGCGGCCTGATGAGCAGCGTCCAGTGCTAAATCGATATCCCGCGCGTCAGAACGCGGAAACTGCGCAATATCGCTGCCATCAACAGGCGAGGTGTTCGTAAAATACTGGCCGCTGAGCGGCTCTGTGAATTTGCCCGCAATAAAATTGCCGTAGGTCGCTTTAAAAGTGACCAAAGCGCCGGGCGTGCCGGGATGTGCATAACGCATCGCAAACTCCTTCGTGTAGGGTCGTTTATTGTTAGCTGGCAGCGGCAACCTGTGGGTCAACAGATTGAACAGCCCGCTGCCGTACATACCTATTGCAGCGGGCGTGCCAGTTTTTTTCAGCTTGCGAATTTTCGAAAAATCGTTTTATCTATCATCAATTTATAAAACCAATAGCCCTTTTAAACGCACGGTTTCTGCCACCAAAATCCTCATCTGTGTTGCGTATCGCAACACCGCAGAAACCAAGCCGCTACAATGCTGCAACACTTTCGCTTAGGCATGAGGTTACCAATGCAGGGAAATTCAGCCGCGTCTGCCGTTAATACCAACCCGCTTTTGAGCGACTCCTGGTTTCGTAGCCAGCTGTATGGTCTCGACCGCACCGCCGATGATTTTCCTCGCGTCCGCCAGGGTGAGCTGGCTGATGTGCTGGCCAGTAATGCCGGGCTGCAACAATTTGCCCAGCCGGTGATCAAACAGCTGGCGCAGAAACTGGCGGAAAAACAATCTGTGGTAATCCTTTCTGATGCCACCGGTTTGGTACTGAACACCTTTGGCGACATGCAATCGATGGAGAAAGCGCAGCGATTCGCCCTCACCCCTGGCAATTTGTGGAGCGAATGCGGGCGCGGCACCAATGCGATTGGCACCGCGCTAGCGATTGACGATGGCTGTGAAATTGAAGGCCAGCAACATTTTCTCACCTTGAATCAGGGGCTCTACTGCGCCGCCATGCCGTTGCAAATGCCCAACGGTCAGATTGCGGGCGTGCTGGATATCTCTGGCCCAGCGCACTTCCCGCATCCGCAAACGTTTCAGTGGGTCAAAGCCGCCGCTAAACAGATCGAGTATTTGTGGGTTAAGCAAAGCCTGCATCCCCAACAATGGTTGATGAGCCTGCACGTTGAGCCGCACGGCATTGATACCAGTGATGAGTTGCTGCTGGTGTTCTCCGATAATGTGCTCACCGCCGCAAACCGCCTGGCGATGCGTGAACTCAATCTCACCACCGGGCAGTTGGGCACCCTGACATTCCAGCAGCTGTTTGATCAGCTCGAACAGCAGGCCAACACCATTCCTTTACCGATTCATTTTGCACAACAGCGCTACTACTTCCGCCTGCGCGCTCCGCACCGCACCCACTTTGCTACGCCAAGTGAACCCAGCGTGGATCTTCCCTTCTCACTGGGTCGCGATGGTGAGAAAATGGTGCGTCTGATGAATGCCGGTGTGTCGTTGTGCATTCACGGTGAAACCGGCAGCGGTAAAGAGTATGTCAGCCGTGCGCTGCATCAGCAGAGTCGCTGGCGTGATGGGAAGTTTGTCGCCATCAACTGTGCTGCCATTCCGGAAGCGTTGATTGAATCCGAGCTATTTGGTTATCAGCCTGGTGCCTTTACCGGAGCCAGCAAAAATGGCTACATCGGTAAAATCCGCGAGGCGGATGGTGGCGTGCTGTTTCTTGATGAAATTGGAGATATGCCGCTGGCGCTACAAACCCGTTTGCTGCGCGTGCTGCAAGAAAAAGAGGTCGCGCCGCTCGGTTCCAGTCGCAGCTGGTCGGTGAATTTTGCCGTGATCTGCGCCACGCACCGTGATTTGGCGCAGCGTGTGGCCGAGGGCGAGTTCCGCGAGGATCTTCTCTATCGCTTGCAGGAATTTTCCATGACCATCCCGCCGTTGCGTGCCTGGCCAGATATCGAAGACTTTATTGGTCGGTTGTGGATTGAGCTGGGCGGCGCAGATCGCGATATCCAGCTTTCTCCCGCCTTGCTGGCATCGCTGGCACAATTGCCATGGCCGGGCAACGTGCGGCAATTACGCAGTCTGTTGCGCGTGCTGCTGGCGTTGGCGGACGAAGGGGAAGAAGTCACTGATGTGCATTTGCCAGCCGAATATCGTCGAGCAGAGGCGGTGCCAGCGGAAGATAAGCAGAGCCATGATGAGCGGCTGATTAGCGAAACGCTCCAACGCTTCAATGGCAATATCAGTAAAACGGCGGAGGCATTAGGTGTCGCGCGCAGCACGCTCTATCGTCGTGCCGCACGCGACAAACGCGATTAGTCGCGGAAGTTCTTGAACTGGAAGGGCTGACCAAGGTTGCCACCGCGCACCAGCGCCATTGCACCCTGCAAATCGTCGCGTGATTTACCGGTCACGCGCAGCTCTTCACCCTGAATCTGCGTTTGCACTTTCAGCTTGCTGTCTTTAATCAGCTTCACCAGCTTTTTAGCGATATCGCTTTCGATACCCTTTTTCAGCTTGGCTTCTACGCTCCAGCTTTTACCGCTGTGAATGATCTCTTCTGGCACTTCAATCGCTGCGCCTTCAATGCCGCGTTTCAGCAGCTTTTCACGCAAAATATCCACCAGCTGTTTAACCTGGAAATCAGATTCGCTGGTGATTTTGATGGTCTCATTCTTTTCGTTAAGCTCAATGCTGGCGCTCACGTTGCGGAAATCGAAACGGGTTGAGATTTCACGGCTGGCATTCTCCACCGCATTACGCACTTCCGGCAGTTCGACTTCGGAAACGATATCGAAAGATGGCATCTTTTCTTCTCCTGATACTAAAGTGACATGCATAATACGCGTCTTATGGCGCTAATTAAACACGATACGCGGAAAGCTATACTTAACGATGTCGTGAAATTGAGAACCCGTCAGCGGGAGGCAAAATGAAAATTACCGTGTTGGGTTGTGGCGCCCTGGGTCAAATTTGGCTCGCCGCGCTCGCACGTCAGGGACATGAGGTTCAGGGCTGGTTGCGCGTGCCGCAGCCCTATTGCTCGGTGAACGTCATTGATCCGCAAGGACAAGTCAGCAATCACACGTTTATCGCCAACGATCCGCTGTTTCTTGCCGAAAGCCAGCTGTTGCTGGTGACACTTAAAGCGCCACAGGTTTCCCCGGCGGTCAAAAACCTGCAAAGCATCCTGCCTGCTCATGCTGCCATTTTGTTATTGCACAATGGCATGGGCACGCTGGAAGAGCTGAAGGAGTTGCAGCAACCGCTGCTGCGCGGCATTACCACCCACGCGGCGATGCGCGATGGCACGGTGATCAAACACGTTGCGCAGGGCATCACACATATCGGTCCCACCGGACGTGAAAGTGCCGCGATGAGCGATATCGCCGATATCCTGCATCAGGCGCTGCCGGACGTGGCCTGGCATGACAACATTGCTTCTGCCAGCTGGCGCAAACTGGCGGTGAACTGCGTGATTAATCCGCTTACCGTTGAACACGATTGCCAGAACGGTGCCCTGCGTGCCTGGCCGCAGCAGATTGCCACGCTGTGTGAAGAGATTGCCTGGGTGATGGAGCGTGAAGGCCAGCACATTGCGGTCGATAACCTGCGCGACATCATTTATGACGTCATCGACAGCACCGCAGCGAATACCTCCTCAATGTTGCAGGATGTGCGCGCCCAGCGCCTGACAGAAATTGACTACATCACCGGCTACCTGCTGCGCCGCGCTCGCGCGCAGGGCATTGCGCTGCCGGAGAACACCCGTTTGTACGATCTGATTAAACGCAAGGAGTCCCAATATGAGCGCGACCGCATCGGTTCTGGTTTGCCTGGCACATGGCAGTGAAGAGATTGAAGCTGTCACCACTATCGACCTGCTAGTCCGCGCGGGCTTAAGCGTCACCACCGCCAGTGTCGAAAGCGATGGCACGCGCGAGATCGTCTGCTCACGCGGCGTGCGCCTGCTGGCCGATGCGCCACTGGTTGAGGTGGCGGATAACGATTATGACGCCGTGGTGCTGCCCGGCGGCCTCAAGGGCGCAGAGACCTTCCGTGACAGCCCACTGCTGGTGGAAACCGTACGCCAGTTTCATCTGGCAGGGAAAATCGTTGCCGCGATTTGTGCCGCACCTGGCACGGTGCTGATTCCGCACGATCTGTTCCCGGTAGGCAATATGACCGGCTTTCCTGGCTTGCGCGACACTATCCCTGACAAACACTGGATGGATCGCCGTGTGGTATGGGATCCGCGCGTCAACCTGCTATCCAGCCAGGGTCCAGGCACTTCGATTGATTTTGCACTGAAGCTGATTGATCTGCTGGTGGATAAAGAGAAAGCGCGTGAAGTGGCGTCACAGTTGGTATTAGCGGCGGGGATTTATAACTATCAGGAATTTGAAGAGCGTGAATAACCGCATTGTAATGCAGTAAAAAGCACTTAACGGTAGCGGCGCAATGTATTGCGCATGTCACAGTGGCAAGGTGCCGAGTGTGACACGCGCGATGAATCACGCCGTTACCAGGTTATCACCGTTACGGACGATAGACCTTCACGTTTTTAAAGCCTTGCTCATGCAGATACAACGCCTGTAAACGGCTCATCACGCCGCGATCGCAATACAGCAGCCAGGTTTTGTTCTGATCCAAATCGCCGAACTGTGTGCTCAATTTGTAGAACGGCAGAGATTTCACATCCACGCCTTCCAGCGCCAGCGGTGATGCCTCTTGCTCATCCACAGAACGGATATCCAGCACCACATCCTCTGCGGTGAACGAGACCACCGTCTCCACTTCCACCACTTCTTCCTGTGCCTTCTCCGCAATCTCGCGGATATCGACGTTGCTGGCTTCCTGCACCATGCGATTGAGGATCTCGAAATCGAAGTTTTGCTCTTCCGCTTCGATCTTCGCCTTCACCGCTTTCACCGTTGGGCTTTTCGAAATCACACCGCAGTATTCCGGCATGGTTTTGGCGAAATCTTCGGTGCCGATATGGCGCGCCAAATCGATGATGTGCTCTTTATCATGCGAGATCAGTGGACGCAGGATCAGGGTATCCGAGGCGTTATCAATCAGACGCAGGTTGGTCAGTGTCTGGCTCGATACCTGGCCCAGCGCTTCACCGGTCACCAGCGCCTGCACGCCGTAACGCTCAGCGACCATCGATGCCGCACGCACCATCATGCGCTTCAGCACCACGCCCATCTGGCCGTCATCCACTTTCTCAAGAATCTCGCCTACCACCGGCTCGAAGTTGATCGCCACGAAGCGCACGCGATGCGAACGACCATAACGCTGCCACAGATAATGCGCGACCTGACGCACGCCGATTTCATGCGCGGCACCGCCGAGATTGAAGAAGCAGTAGTGCACGCGGCAACCACGACGCATCAGCATATAGCTGGAAACGCCGGAGTCGAAGCCACCTGAAATCAGCGACAGCACATCTTCTTGCGTCCCGATCGGGAAACCACCCAGCCCTTCATAACGGCCGGTGATCAGCAGCAGACGATCGTCTTCGATCTCGAGATTGACCGTCACATCGGGATTTTTCAACTGCACGCGTGCAGTCTCAATGTGCTGATTGAGACCGCCACCCACGTAACGCTCAACCTCAATCGAGCTGAAGCTGTGTTTGCCACGACGCTTCACGCGCACGCAGAAAGTTTTCCCTTCCAGACGTTCGCGATTCAGTGCCAGCGTCTGCTCGAAGATATCGTGCATATCGGTGTAAGGCTGATCCTCAACCTCCAGTACATGGTGAATACCGGGGATGCGCGTCAGTTCATCAATAACGACGGTACGCAGCGCTTCTTTCTTAGCGCGCACTTCAATATGGTCCCAGTGGCGCACCACGGCGATTTCGTCGTCGACAGTACGCAGGGTATTGCGGATGTTACCGGTCAGGATCTTGATAAAGCGCAAACGCACCGACTGACTTTTGATGGTGATTTCAGGGAAGAGCTTAATGATAAACTTCATGGCGACACAGCTTCGTTGGGCAAATAAGTGCTAAAACCATCGGCACTTAACTGGTAAAATCATATAATTACGGGTAACGCAGAGGCGCCCGCATCCGAGGCGCAAAAGTATACCACCTTTGTCAGATGACCGCTTCTGCAACCGCAATCACATTCATTATTTTGCTAATTAATCCTCGTCGGCTACCATGACCGATTGCAAGATGATTCCTAAACTGTGAGTCGACACTGATTATGCCGAAAAAAGCCGAAGCGCCAGCCAGTTTTGAAAGCGCATTACAGCAGCTGGAACAAATCGTCAGCCGTCTGGAAAGTGGTGAACTGCCGCTGGAAGAAGCACTGAACGAATTTGAACGCGGCGTACAGCTGGCACGCACCGGTCAGCAAACCCTGCAGCAGGCTGAACAGCGCGTGCAGATCCTGCTCAGCGATGACAAAGATGCCGCGCTCGCGCCGTTCACGCCGGAAAATGACTGATGGATTTCGCCAAATTACTCAACGCGTATCACGAACGCGTCAATCTGGCGTTGACACGCTTAATAGATCCACTTCCTTTTCAGAGTTCTCCTCTGGTGCAATCCATGCAATATGGGGCACTATTAGGCGGTAAGCGTCTGCGTCCATTTTTGGTTTACGCCACGGGCGAGATGTTAAAGGCCGATGCGGCCAGCCTGGATGCCCCGGCCGCTGCCGTTGAGTGCATTCATGCTTACTCTCTGATTCATGATGATCTGCCCGCGATGGATGACGATGCGTTACGTCGCGGACAGCCAACCTGCCATATAAAATATGGTGAAGATACAGCAATTCTCGCTGGTGATGCGTTGCAAACCCTAGCGTTTTCGATTCTGGCCGATGAGCCGATGCCCGGCGTCAGCCCGCAAGATCGCATTGCGATGATCTCCGAACTGGCTCAGGCCAGCGGTGTGGCAGGCATGTGCGGTGGCCAGGCGCTGGATCTCGCCGCAGAAGGCAAGCACATTGACCTCGCCCAGCTCGAGCAGATTCATCGTCATAAAACTGGCGCTTTGATTCGCGCTGCAGTGCGTCTTGGCGCATTGACGGCGGGTGAACGTGGCCGTGCGGCACTTCCGGTCCTGGATACCTACGCCAACGCCATCGGACTGGCGTTCCAGGTGCAGGATGACATTCTTGATGTGGTGGGCGATACCGCGGTGCTGGGCAAAACTCAGGGCGCGGATCAGGCATTGGGTAAGAGCACTTATCCGGCGCTGATGGGACTGGATAATGCCCGCAGTAAAGCGTGGGATCTTTATCAGGAAGCACTGGGCGCGTTAGAGATTCTGGCGGCGCAGTCCTACAACACCACCGCATTACAAGCACTGGCAAGCTTCATAATTGAACGCGATAAATAACTTTCATAATGAGTCTCTGATGAGTTTTGATATTGCAAAATACCCGACACTGGCATTAGCGAGCACGGTTCAGGAATTACGTTTACTACCGAAAGAAAAACTTCCGGTACTGTGTGACGAGCTGCGTCAGTATCTGCTGGATAGCGTGAGCCGGTCTTCCGGCCACTTTGCTTCGGGTCTGGGCGTCGTCGAACTAACAGTCGCGCTGCATTATGTTTACAACACCCCGTTTGACCATCTGGTGTGGGACGTTGGTCATCAGGCCTATCCGCACAAAATTCTGACCGGACGCCGCGATCGTATCGGCACTATCCGCCAGAAAAATGGCCTGCATCCGTTCCCGTGGCGCGGCGAAAGTGAATACGACGTATTGAGCGTCGGTCATTCATCGACCTCGATCAGTGCCGGATTGGGCATGGCGGTTGCCGCTGAGCGCGAAGGCAAAGGACGTCGTACTGCCTGTATTATTGGCGATGGCGCCATCACCGCAGGTATGGCGTTCGAAGCCATGAACCACGCTGGCGACATCAAACCTGACATGCTGGTGATCCTTAACGACAACGAGATGTCGATCTCGGAAAACGTTGGCGCACTCAACAATCGTCTGGCCCAGATTCTCTCCGGTAAAACCTACTCACGTCTGCGCGAAGGCGGCAAGCGTGTGTTGGGCGGCCTACCTCCGATCAAAGAGCTGGTGAAGCGCACCGAAGAGCACCTGAAAGGCATGGTGGTGCCGGGCACGCTGTTTGAAGAGCTGGGCTTTAATTACATCGGTCCGGTTGATGGCCACGATGTGCTGACGCTGGTGAGCACGCTGAAGAATATGCGTGACCTGAAAGGCCCGCAGTTCCTGCACATCATGACCAAAAAGGGCAAAGGCTACGCGCCTGCCGAGCAAGACCCTATCGCCTGGCATGCGGTACCGAAGTTCGATCCGGCCAGCGGTTCTCTGCCGAAAAGCGCGCCAGGCCTGCCGAGCTACTCGAAAATTTTCGGTAGCTGGCTGAGCGAAATGGCGGCGGACGATCCGCGTTTAATGGCGGTGACGCCGGCGATGCGTGAAGGTTCTGGCATGGTCAGCTACTCTCGTGACTATCCGCAACAGTACTTTGACGTGGCGATTGCTGAACAGCATGCGGTGACCTTTGCTGCAGGTATGGCGATTGGCGGTTACAAGCCGGTGGTGGCGATTTACTCCACCTTCCTGCAGCGCGCTTACGATCAGCTGATTCACGATGTGGCGATCCAGAAACTGCCGGTGCTGTTCGCTATCGATCGCGGCGGCATCGTTGGCGCCGATGGGCAAACGCATCAGGGCGCATTCGATATCGCCTTCCTGCGCTGTGTGCCCGAAATGGTGATCATGACGCCAAGCGATGAGAACGAATGTCGCCAGATGCTTTACACCGGCTATCACTATCAGGCGGGGCCAAGTGCAGTGCGCTATCCGCGCGGCACGGGCACCGGTGCCACGCTGGAGCCGTTGGCCAGCCTGCCGCTGGGCAAAGGCATTGTGAAGCGCCGTGGTGAAAAGCTGGCGATCCTCAACTTCGGCACGCTGTTGCCTGAAGCACAGGCTGCCGCTGAAGCGCTGAACGCCACGCTGGTAGATATGCGTTTTGTGAAGCCCCTGGATGAAGCCTTGATTGCCGAACTGTCCACCAGCCATGATTCGCTGGTGACGCTGGAAGAAGGCGCGATCAAAGGCGGAGCCGGTAGCGGCGTCAACGAATACGTGATGGCTAAACGCCTGCGTGTGCACGTGCTGAACCTCGGCCTGCCAGATGAATTTATTCCACAGGGCACGCAGGAAGAAGTTCGTCAGGATTATCAGCTGGATGCCGACGGTATTCAGCAGCAAATCACTGACTGGCTGGCGCAGTAATCCCCTCCCCGCTCCTGCTGCTATGCTTAGGGCATTCCTAACGCATAAGAGCAGGAGCTCCCATGAAAACCATTCGTTTAGGCCAAACCGACTTACAGGTTTCGCGTCTCTGTTTAGGCTGCATGACTTACGGCGATCCGATGCGCGGAAATCACGCATGGACCCTGCCCGAAGAGAGCAGTCGACCGCTGATCAAGCAAGCGCTGGACGCTGGCATTAACTTTTTCGACACCGCCAACAGCTACTCCGATGGCAGCAGTGAAGAGATTGTCGGGCGTGCGCTGAAAGATTTCGCCCAGCGCGATCAGGTTGTTGTCGCCACCAAAGTCTATTTCCCGCTCAGCAACCTTTCTCAGGGACTGTCACGCAAGAACATTCTGCAATCCATCGACGATAGCCTGACGCGTCTCGGCATGGAGTATGTCGACCTGCTGCAGATTCACCGCTGGGATTACGACACGCCGATCGAAGAGACGCTTGAGGCGCTGAATGAGGTGGTGAAATCGGGTAAAGCGCGCTACATCGGCGCTTCTTCGATGCATGCTGCGCAGTTCGCTCAGGCGCTGGATCTGCAAAAGCAGAATGGCTGGGCGCGTTTTGTCAGCATGCAGGATCAGTACAACCTGATTCAGCGCGAGGAAGAAAACGAAATGCACCCGCTGTGTGAACGTGAAGGCATCGCGGTGCTGCCGTGGAGCCCGCTGGCACGCGGCAAATTGACACGTCCATGGGGCGAAACCACCGCACGTTCGGTATCGGATAACGTGATGGAAAAACTCTATACCGGCACCGAAGAGAACGATGCGGCGATTGCAGAGCGTCTGGCGACCATTGCCGCCGATAAAGGCGTGACGCGTGCACAGGTGGCACTGGCGTGGCTGCTGCATAAACCGGTGGTCACAGCCCCGATTATCGGTGCATCGCGCGAGCAGCAGTTTGCAGAGTTGGTTAAAGCAGTGGATGTGGAGCTGAGTTCAACGGATATCGCCGAGCTGGAGACGGTATATCAACCGCATCCGGTTGTAGGATTCGAGTAATGATTTAATAGCCCGCGTCCTGCGGGCTATCCTGGCAGACTCATTCCGTTTAGCGCTGCGGATTGCCAGCCCCTGAACGGCACCAGCTTGCTCTGAATCTTTCGTACGCGTTGTGACAGAGGGCACGTGAGTTAGGCGCACCTGCCGAATTAAAGCACCAGCCCAAATCCATACAAAATTGCCGCTGATATCACGCCTGCGATAATGTCATCGACCATAATGCCCATGCCGCCATGCACGTTCTGATCGAACCAGCGAATCGGCCAGGGTTTCCACATATCGAAGATGCGGAAGATGACAAACCCGGCCAGCACCCACTGCCAGCTCATCGCTGGGATCGCCATCAGCGTAATCCACATGCCGATAAACTCATCCCAGACGATGCTGCCGTGGTCGTGCACACCCATGTCTTTCGCCGTGCGATGGCAGAGATAAACGCCCACGCTAATGCCAATCAGCACCAGCAGAGAGTAAATCTGCAACGGCAGAAAGGTCATCAACCACCAAAAGGGAATCGCGGCAATCGAACCGGCGGTGCCTGGCATGATCGGGCTCAGGCCACTGCCAAAACCGGTTGCCAACAGATGCCAGGGATTGCTCAGGCGCAGGCGGCTTTTCGCTACATCTTTACTTCGCATTAAAGTGATCAAATCCCTTGTGATTAAAACGACGTGGCTTGCCATTTTCCAGCAGCGTCAACCCGTCGGCTTCAGGCGCAATCTGCCCGATGCAGGTATAAGGCACACCAAGATGACCCAGCGCCACGTCCAGCGCACCACGATTGACTTCCGGCACGGTAAAGCACAGCTCGTAATCTTCGCCGCCACTTAACGCCCAGGTCAGCACCTGTTCCGGCTCAAAATGATCGCGCAACGCAGCGGACAGCGGCAACGCTTCCAGATTGAGACGCGCACCGACGCGGCTCGCCGTGAGAATATGGCCGAGATCGGCAATCAAACCATCGGAGATATCAATCGCCGAGGTCGCCAGATTGCGCAGTGCCTGGCCCTGCAACACGCGTGGCATCGGGCGCAGATGGCGCTTGATCAACACTTCATGGACAGCCGGATCGTTCAGGCGATGACGATGTTGTAGCAGCGACAGGCCAGCCGCGCTGTCACCCAGCGTACCGGTGACAAAGATCCAGTCGCCAGGTTTGGCACCCGAACGCTTTAATGCGCGTCCTGTCGGCACCAGACCGTGAATCCCCAACGTCAGGCTCAGCGGTCCGCGCGTGGTATCACCGCCAATCAGCTGCATATCATAGTAATCCAGCAGCTCAAACAGGCTGTCGCTAAATGCGGCCAGCCAGCTTTCATTCACTTCAGGCAAGGTAATCGCCAGCGTCAACCACGCCGGATCGGCACCCATTGCCGCCAAATCACTGAGATTCACGGCCAGCGCTTTGTAACCCAGATCGGCAGGATGGATATCACGCAGGAAGTGCACGCCCGCCACCAACGTATCGGTGCTAATGGCCAGCGTCTGTTTTTCGGGCACGTTCAGTAACGCACAGTCGTCACCAATTCCCTTCTCCACATCGCGGCGGGAGCTGGTAACGCGGTTAAAATAACGTGCGATCAGTTCGAATTCACCACAGGACATAAGTCAGGTCTCAATGAGAAAAAGGCCGGTAAACCGGCCTTTCGCATTTATTTTTTATTGGGTCGAATTTGTGGGGCTGCTTTATCCAGTACGCCGTTGACAAACTTGTGGCTGTCTTCGGCGCCAAACACTTTGGCCAGTTCGATGCCTTCGTTGATGGCCACTTTATAAGGCACATCAGAACGTTTGCTCAGCTCATACAGCGAAAGACGCAGAATGGCTTTTTCTACCTGACCCAGCTCTTCCAGCTGACGTGACAGGTAAGGCTTCATCAGACCGTCCAGGTACGCGCTGTTAGTCGCCACACCGGCCAGCAATTCGCGGAAATAGCTAATATCGACGTCTTTGACGTCTTGTTCCGCCAGAAACTGGTATTCCACATCGGCAATGTCGTTGTTCGACAGCTGCCAGGAGTAAAGCGCCTGGACAGCGCACTCACGGGCGCGACGACGAGCAGCAGGTTTCACAAAATTCCCCTTCCAAAAATCAGGCTTTGATGGCTTTCAATACGTTAATCATTTCGAGTGCAGTCAGGGCCGCTTCGGCGCCTTTATTACCTGCTTTGGTGCCGGCGCGTTCAATCGCCTGCTCGATGTTTTCGGTGGTTAACACGCCGAAAGTCACCGGAATTTCGCTGGTCATCGCCACGTTGGCAATGCCAGAGCTGGCTTCACCTGCCACATATTCGAAGTGGGCGGTGCCGCCACGGATCACGGTTCCCAGAGCCACGATTGCATCGTGCTTACCGGCTTTTGCCAGTGCGCGCGCTGCCAGAGGCAGTTCGTAAGCGCCTGGAACCCAGACCACAGTGATGTTTTCTGCTTTGACCTGGCCAATACGCTTCAGCGCATCCACCGCGCCATCCAGCAGGCTGTCATTAATGAAGTTGTTAAAACGCGCAATGACGATGGCAATGTGAGCATCAGGCGCGGCAACAGGAGCTTCGATAACTTTCATACATATCCTTTGGGTGTTTGATTTATGGCCCCGCAGAAGGGGGCGGATTCTATCATACTCTTCGACAACGCGCTCAGGCTTTTCAGTCGGTGCTTAAGCGGGCGTCAGGGTCAGTCGCAGGTCCGCGCCAACCTTGCGTACGTCACTAAACTTCAGCTCTGGCGCATCGGACAATCGTTCCAGCCCAGGCAGTTCACACAGGCCGCGTGCCGCATTGCCCAGTAGTTTCGGTGCCACATAGACAATCAGTTCATCGACCAGTCCAGCCTGTAACAGTGCCCCCGCCAGACTGGCGCCAGCTTCAACCCACACCGAGTTAATCTGACGCTGGCCGAGTATCATCATCATCGCCACCAGATCCAGTTGTTCTCCGCGCAGCGGCACCGCAATCTGGCTGACGCTGTCTGGCCAGGTTTGCTGATCGATTGCACTGCGCATCAGCCAGGTTTCGCCCGGCTGACTCATCAGTCGATGTTGCGGCGTCACACGCTGCTGGCTATCAATCACCACGCGAATCGGCTGACGCAGCGTGGCTTCATCCAGCTGCTGGCGTGCATCTTCATTCAGTTCGCCCCAGCGCACGGTTAATGACGGATCGTCTGCCAACACGGTGGCACTCGAGGTAAGAATAGCCGAACTCTGGGCACGTAATTGTTGCACATCGCGCCTTGCCGCCGCCGAGGTGATCCATTGACTTTCGCCACTGGCCATCGCGGTGCGCCCATCAAGGGATGCGCCGAGTTTGAGCTGAATCCACGGGAAGCCAGTGCGCATACGTTTCAGAAAACCACGATTCAATGCTTCAGCTTCGCTCATCATTAAGCCGTGGCTGACTTCAATCCCGGCCTGCTGCAAACGATACAAGCCGCGTCCCGCCACTTGCGGATTGGGATCCTGCATTGCCGCCACCACGCGACTGACGCCCGCAGCGATCAACGCATCGCAACACGGCGGCGTGCGGCCATGATGGCTGCAGGGCTCCAGCGTGACATAAGCGGTCGCACCTTTAGCTTTTTCACCCGCCATGCGCAGCGCGTGCACTTCAGCATGCGGCTCGCCCGCACGGTGATGCCAGCCTTCGCCGACAATCTCGCCGTCGCGTACAATCACGCAGCCAACATTAGGATTAGGTGTGGTGGTAAAACGTCCGCGACGCGCCAGTTCCAGCGCACGCGCCATGTAGCGTTCGTCAGTCATGGCTTAGTCCTGTAAGCGGGCGATCTCTTCGCCAAAATCACGGATATCTTCGAAGCTGCGGTACACCGAAGCAAAGCGGATGTAAGCGACCTTATCGAGTTTCTTCAGCTCTTCCATCACCAGATTACCGACCAGCTTGCTGGGAATTTCGCGCTCGCCAGTGGCACGCAGTTGCGTTTTAATGTGGTTGACGGCGTTATCCACCGCATCGGCGCTCACCGGGCGCTTCTCCAGCGCCTTCATCATGCCGCTGGCGAGCTTATCTTCGTTAAAGGGTTCACGCACATCGTTGCTTTTCACCACGCGCGGCATCACCAGCTCAGCCACTTCAAAGGTGGTAAAACGCTCATGGCACACCAGACACTGGCGGCGGCGACGCACCGATGAACCTTCACTGACCAGGCGAGAATCAATCACTTTGGTATCCACAGCGGAGCAGAAGGGGCAATGCATGACGTTTCCTGTCGCGAGATAAATAGGCCACACAGTGTAGCGCGATCTTCAAAGCAACTGAATACACGCGACCGAATCACCGCCTGGCTCACAGATGCAGGATGTCACGCTCTGTAAACAAGAAAAGCCACTAAGCTTAAACAGCCAATCCGGCACATTTGCAGGAGGTCACATGGGTCTGTTCAATTTCGTGAAAGAAGCAGGTGAAAAGTTATGGGATGCCGTCACTGGCGCTGACGATCCCAGCAAAAAACTACAGGATCATATTAATCAACTCGGCTTACCTGACAGCGATAAAGTCAAAGTCGATGTGCAAGGCGACACCGTTACCGTGAGCGGTGATGGCATTTCACAGGAGCTGAAGGAGAAAATCCTGGTGGCCGCCGGTAACGTGGCAGGGATTACCAAGGTCGATGACAAGGTCACCGTCACCGACAGTGCGCCAGAAGCCGATTTCTATACGGTGAAAAAAGGCGACACCCTGAGTGCGATTTCCAAACAGGTCTACGGGAATCCCAATGAATACAACAAGATTTTCGCAGCAAACAAGCCAATGCTGACGCATCCTGATAAGATCTACCCCGGCCAGGTATTACGTATTCCAAAATAACAGAAAGGACAATGCATGACGATCAGGACGTTTTGGGCGCCCGCCGCACTTTCGCTGCTGGTGCTCAGTGGTTGTAGTTCAACGCCGACTTCACCGCAGGTCAAAGAGTTACATCAGGAAGTCAGCCAGCTTAACCAGCAGATGCGCAAGCTCACCAATCAGGCAACGGCGCTGGAAATTCAGGGTCAACTCAATGGGCAATCAACCCAGGGGGCATGGCTGTTGCCGCAAGCCAACACTCCCGTCGAGTTACAGACGCAGGTGGGCAAATTGCGCCTGTCACTGTCTCGCGTCGAGGGGGAAGCCAGTGGTAGTCGCGCCAACCTGAATATCCGTTCCACCGATGACCAGCCGATCCCCGCGCTGAGCGCCACCGTGGTATGGGGTAAGCTGGATCCAGCCAGTGGCAAACCGCTGAATGCGGAGAGTCTGAGCCAGACCATTCAGGTTGAGGCGAGTCTGATGCCACGCAGTTCGGTAACAGTGCCGCTGCGCCTGAGCGGACTGACGCCGGAGCAACTCGGCTTTGTGCGCGTGCATGATGTGCAGAGCACAGCAGCCACCAAAACCGCGCCCTGATCAGCAGGCATAAAAAAACGGGCTGCCCTTAGGCAGCCCGTTTCATTTCATCAGCAGAATTAAGGCAGGATAGAAGGCTGATCTGCGCCCTCTTTCTCCACTTTCTGCACCAGCATGTGTTCACGCTTCATACCCAGTTTCAATGCCAGAGCAGAAGAAACATAGATCGATGAAACGGTACCGATGGTGACACCGATCAGCATGGTCAGCGAGAAGCCTTTCAGCAGCGCACCACCAAAGATGAACAGAATCAGAATCATCGCCAGCGTGGTCAGCGAGGTGATCAGGGTACGGCTCAACGTCTGGGTCAGCGACACGTTAGTAATATCGTAGGAAGAACCGCGACGAATTTTGCGGAAGTTCTCACGAATACGGTCGGAAACCACGATTTTATCGTTAAGCGAGTAACCAATCACCGACATCAGTGACGCGACAATCGTCAGGTCGATCTCGATGTGTGACAACGCCAGAATGCCGCAGGTGATAATGACGTCATGCGCCAGTGCCAGCACGGTACCCAGCGCCAGACGCCACTCAAAGCGGAAGCCGATATAGATCAGAATCGCAATCAGTGCCGACAGCAGCGCCATCGCACCGGCTTGCGCCAGATCGCTACCCACGCTTGGGCCGACGAACTCAATGCGCTTCACGGTCGCGTTCTGCTGCGTCGTCTCATTGATGGAGGTCACGACTTTGTTGCCGAGCTCCTGACCTGCTGCACCGGTGGCTGGCGGCATACGCACCATCACGTCACGGCTGCTGCCAAAGTTCTGCACCAGCGGCTCCTGGAAGCCCGCTTTCACCAAACCTTCACGCAGTGCGTCCAGATCGGCCGGTTTTTCCAGGTTAATCTCAATCACCGTTCCGCCGGTAAAGTCGAGGCCCCAGTTGAAGCCTCGCACACCGATAATGGCGATAGACGCCACAATCAGCAGACCGGAGATGATGAATGCCAGCGTATCCCAGCGCATAAAGTCGACGACCTTACGCCCGTGGTTTAGCTGCTCAATACTATATTCCTGTGCCACAACGCACTCCTCAGATGGACAGCTTGTTGATGCGTTTGCCGCCGTAAACCAGGTTAACGATGGCACGGGTGCCGACGATAGCGGTGAACATTGAGGTCGCGATACCGATAGCGGTGGTGATCGCAAAGCCTTTAATGGAGCCGGTACCGACCGCATAAAGAATGATAACTTTGATCAGCGTAGTGACGTTGGCATCGACGATACTGGAGAAGGCGCCTTTGTAGCCTTCGTGAATCGCCTGCTGTACCGAGCGTCCGTTACGCAGTTCTTCTTTAATACGTTCGTTAATCAACACGTTGGCATCGACAGCAACCGCCAGCGTCAACACGATACCGGCAATCCCCGGCATGGTGAGGGTCGCACCCGGCAGCAGTGACATGATGCCGACAATCAGCACCAGGTTGCACAGCAGCGCGCTGGTCGCAATCAAACCAAATTTCTTATAGAACACCACCATAAACAGAATGGACGCGATCAGACCCCACAAGCAGGCTTCGAGACCCTGAGTGATGTTCTGCTGGCCCATTGTTGGACCAATGGTACGCTCTTCCACAATCTGAATTGGCGCGATCAACGCACCGGCACGCAGCAGCAGCGACAGCTGACGCGCTTCGTTCGGGTTGTTGATACCGGTGATGCGGAAGCTGTTACCGAGGCGCGACTGAATGTTCGCCACGTTAATCACCTGCTCCTGTTTCACCAGGATTGCACGACCGTTGGCGTCTTTCTTACCGCTGTCCTTGTACTCCACAAACAGGGTCGCCATCGCTTTACCGATGTTGTCCTTGGTGAAGTTCGACATCATGTTACCGCCCGCGCCATCCAGTGAAATGTTCACCTGCGGCTGGTTGTACTCGTCCATGCTGGACGTCGAATCGGTAATATGGTCACCGGTCAGAATCACACGCTTGTACAGCACCACTGGCTGGCCTTCACGCGTCTCTTTCACTTCCGAATCACCCGGCACACGGCCACTCGCCGCGGCAGTTGGATCAACGGTGGTGTTTACCAGACGGAATTCCAGGGTCGCAGTGGCACCCAGAATCTCTTTGGCACGCGCCGTGTCCTGAATACCCGGCAGTTCCACCACGATGCGGTCAGAACCCTGACGCTGCACCAGTGGCTCGGCAACGCCAAGCTGGTTCACACGGTTACGTAGGATATTGATGTTCTGCTGAACCGCATACTCACGGGCTTCGCTCAGACGCGCATCGGTCATCACCGCACGCAGCGTATCGCTGCCGACGCTGGAGATCACCAGATCGCGATGACGCGGTGACAGGTAGCTGATCGCCGCATCACGGCTGGCGCCGTCGCGGAAACGCACTTCTACACCGTAGTTAGCGATTTTATTGACGTTGGTATACGGGATGCTTTTGTCGCGCAGGTCACTGCGCAGGCCATCGGCATTCTGCTCTTGCAGCTTGCCCAGAGCGGTATCCATATCCACTTCCATCAGGAAGTGTACGCCGCCACGCAGATCAAGACCGAGTTTCATCGGCTGTGCAGCCAGCATGGTCAGCCAGCGCGGGGTTGCTGGCGCGAGGTTGAGTGCCACAACATAGTTGTCGCCCAACGCGGTAGTGATGGCATCACGCGCGCGCAGCTGCGCATCCTGATTGTCAAAACGGGCCAGAATGGCGCCATTTTCCAGAGCGAGGGATTTGCTCTGGATATTATCTTGTTTTAATAAAGTCTGGACCTGATCCAACGTCTGTTCACTGGCGGCGCCACCGCGCGCACCAGTGATCTGAACGGCCGGATCCTCTCCATAAAGGTTAGGAAGCGCATAGAGCAGGCCGACGAGAATCACGACGACCAGCATGATGTACTTCCACAAAGGATAACGGTTTAACACGGCAGTTCCCTTCGGGAAGAAAAAATTACAGCGCCTTCATAGTACCTTTCGGCAGAACGGCGGCCACGAAATCACGTTTTACAACTACTTCAGTGGTGTCGTTCAGGGCGATAGAAACGTAGCCGTTGTCAGCCACTTTGGTCACACGACCTACCAGGCCACCGCTGGTTAACACTTCATCACCTTTAGAGATGGAATCCATCAGCTTCTTGTGATCTTTAGAACGTTTCTGCTGCGGGCGCAGAATCATGAAATAGAAGATCAGACCAAACACCACCAGCATGATCACCAGAGAATAAGGACTTCCCTGAGACGGAGCGCCTGCTGCGGCAACGGCGTCAGAAATGAAAAAGCTCATTAAATTTCCCTCATTGATAGAATTATCAGACGTTTAACGGTGGAACCGCTTTACCCGTCCGTTGGTAGAACTCGCTAACAAAGTGCTCTAATTTACCCTCTTCGATGGCCTTACGTAAACCCGCCATCAGACGCTGGTAATAGCGCAGATTGTGAATCGTATTCAGACGTGCGCCCAGTATTTCGTTACAACGATCAAGATGATACAAGTAGGCGCGGCTATAATTGCGACAGGTGTAACAATCACACTCCGCATCCAGCGTTGCCGTGTCATCTTTATACCTGGCGTTACGGATTTTCACCACGCCATCGGTCACAAACAGGTGACCATTACGCGCATTACGCGTTGGCATGACGCAGTCAAACATATCGATACCGCGGCGAACGCCTTCCACCAGATCTTCTGGCTTGCCGACGCCCATCAAATAACGCGGTTTATCTTGCGGAATTTGTGGACAGACGTGTTCCAGGATACGGTGCATGTCCTCTTTAGGTTCACCCACCGCCAGGCCGCCCACAGCGTACCCATCAAAGCCGATATCTACCAGACCTTTAACCGAGACATCTCGTAAATCTTCGTAAACACCGCCCTGAATAATGCCGAACAGCGCATTTTTATTCCCGAGTGAATCAAAGCGATCGCGGCTACGCTGCGCCCAGCGCAGTGACATCTCCATCGAACGTTTGGCGTAATCCCAGTCAGCTGGATACGGCGTACACTCGTCGAAAATCATTACCACGTCTGAACCGAGGTCGTACTGAATTTCCATCGATTTTTCCGGATCGAGGAAAATCGGATCGCCATTGATCGGGTTACGGAAATGCACACCCGCTTCGGTGACCTTACGGATGTCGCCAAGGCTGAACACCTGGAAGCCGCCGGAATCGGTGAGGATCGGACCCTGCCAGTTCATGAAATCGTGCAGGTCACCGTGCAGTTTCATGATCTCCTGACCTGGACGCAGCCACAGGTGGAAGGTGTTGCCGAGCAGGATCTGCGCGCCGGTGTCTTTCACTTCTTCCGGCGTCATGCCCTTCACGGTGCCGTAGGTGCCCACAGGCATGAATGCCGGGGTTTCCACCACACCACGATCGAACACCAAACGGCCACGGCGCGCGCGCCCGTCGGTGGTATCTAATTCAAATTTCACATTGACCTCATTAGATAATCAGAGAAACAGTCTGATTATTAAGCTCCAACCACTTCGTCAGGAGCCTGTGGATTACGGGTGATGTACATGGCATCCCCGTAGCTAAAGAAACGGTACTGCTCTGCCACCGCGCTTTGGTAAGCCGCCATGGTATTTTTGTAACCGGCAAATGCTGACACCAGCATGATCAGCGTCGATTCCGGCAGATGGAAGTTGGTGATCAGCGCATCAATCACCTGATAGTGATAGCCCGGATAGATGAAGATCTGCGTGTCGTCGAAGAAGGGTGCAATCAGCGCATCCTGAGCCGCCTGCGCCGCGCTCTCCAGAGAACGCACGGAGGTGGTGCCCACCGCGACCACTTTGTTGCCACGCGCTTTACACGCCAGCACCGCATCCACCACATCCTGCGGCACTTCGGCATACTCAGAGTGCATGATGTGGTCATTGATGTTCTCGACGCGCACCGGCTGGAAGGTACCTGCGCCAACGTGCAGCGTGACAAATGCCATTTCGATGCCTTTCGCGCGCAGCGCGTCCAGCAACGGTTCATCAAAATGCAAACCGGCGGTCGGGGCGGCTACCGCACCCGGACGCGCGCTGTAAACGGTTTGATAAAGTGCACGGTCTGCTTCTTCATCCGGACGATCAATATACGGCGGCAACGGCATATGGCCGACGCTGTTAAGGATATCCAGCACTGCGCGGTCATCGGCAAATTCGATTTCAAACAGCGTATCGTGGCGCGCGACCATGGTGGCTTTGACGCTTTCGTCATCGCCCAGCAGCAGCTCTGCACCCGGCTTCGGCGCTTTCGAGGCACGCACATGCGCCAGCACGCGTTTGTCATCCAGCATGCGCTCCACCAGCATCTCGATTTTGCCGCCACTGGCTTTTCGGCCGAAGACACGCGCCGGAATAACGCGGGTATTGTTAAACACCAGCAGGTCGCCCGGATTGAGTTTATCCAGTACGTCGGTAAACACTTCATGGCTTAACGCCCCACTTGGGCCATCCAGCGCCAGCAAGCGGCAACCGCTGCGCTGCGCCTGCGGATAGTGGGCGATCAAAGATTCTGGCAACTCAAAAGCAAAATCGGCTACACGCATGCATCACTTCTTTCAGGACTCAAAAAACAGGCGGCATAGTTTAGCGGAAAAGCGGCAAATTCTGAACAACTGGCTGCATATCTGTGATTCTGCCTATAATGCGCCATGAACTTTCTCGCTCACCTTCACCTTGCACAGCTGGCAGACAGCTCCCTGCTGGGCAATCTGATGGCCGACTTCGTGCGCGGCAATGTGCAATCGCAATGGCCGGAACCGGTTGTGGCGGGCATCGCTATGCATCGCCGACTGGATGTTTTGACGGATAACCTGCCGGAAGTGCGTGAAGCGCGGCAATTCTTTCGCGCTGAAACTCGTCGCGTTGCGCCCATCACTTTGGATGTCATCTGGGATCACTTCCTCGCGCTGCACTGGGACCAGCTGCACCCTTCCCAATCGCTGGTCGCGTTCACGGCGGCAGCCGAGCGTGAAATCATGCCGCAACTGCCCGGCACGCCAGAAGGATTCATCGAACTCAATTCGGTGATGTGGCGCGAGCGCTGGTTTGAGCACTATGCCGAACCAACGCGGCTGGCCCGCGTATTGAGCGGTATGGCACATCGCCGCCCGCGTCTGGCAGCACTGCGCGACTCCTATCAGGATTTTGTCGATCATTATCAGCAACTTGAACCGCTGTTCTTCCAGTTCTATCCGCGCCTGATGGACGCTGCGCGCCACCAGCAACTCTAAACCCGCTTTTTTTCACAATCCCAGCATTTACGCCTCTTGCCAGCCGCACTCATCTGCGGCTTAATGAAACCTTTCTTAACTTTTGTTAAGTAGGTCACACCGCCAGGTCGCCTGTTTCGGCGTTTTTTGTCACTTCGTTTGTCAGAAAATGATAAGAGGGAAAGATGTCATCAGCTACGCTAACCGAACTTGACGCGCGTTATCACTTTGCCTGTGATGTCGCTAAAACTGCAGCCAGCCGCGCTTTATCCTGGTATCAGCAGCGTCATCAACTGGTGATTGAGCATAAAAAGGATTTACAGGATGTGGTTAGCGAAGCCGACCGCAACGTGGAAGAATTGGTCAAGCACCTGATTTACGAACGCTTTCCCGATGACGCCGTGCTGGGTGAAGAGAGCGGTGGTGAAACTACAGGTGCGCGCTTTGTCTGGGTGATTGACCCGATTGATGGCACCAGTAACTTCCTGAATGGATTACATAACTGGTGCGTGTCACTGGCGATTGTCTGTGAAAATGAGCCGGTAATTGGCGTGGTCTGCGATCCCAACCATCATGAAACCTTCCACGCCTGCCGTGGTAAAGGCGCATGGGTTAACGAAAAACGTATTCAGGCGCACAGCGCTCAGCATCTCAATCAGGGCGTGCTCGGCATTAGTAGTTCCAACAGCCAACCGGTGGAACCGTTGACGACCTTTATTGGTGGCTTGCTGTCACAGGGCGGGATGTTCATCCGTAATGGCTCTGGCGCATTAATGAGTGCCTGGGCCGCCGCTGGTCGTTTAATTGGTTATTACGAAGCGCATATGAATCCGTGGGACGGTTTACCTGGGATTGTATTGATGCGTGAGGCCGGCGGCATAACCAATGATTACCTTGGTCACAACGGTCTGCAGCAGGGCAATCCTGTGCTGCTCGCCAATAGCGTTATCTACCCTCAGCTCAAAGCACTGTTACCCGCGCATATCAGCCTGTAGCCGATTCACCACATCATGAAAGATAAGCCTGAAGGATAATCCGGGCTTATCTTTTCGCTATTTATGCTTCAGCGGTGTAAATACAAATACCACCTTAATCTGCGATTATTCTAATTTTCTTCCGCCCTGATATTTAGCGGCTAAAAGCGCGTATTCTGTCAGCGTCAATCATCCCTTGTAATACCCATTTTTCTCCTTTGTAACTTTTTTCGGCGACAGGATGCGCCGATTTATTTTTTCTGGAACGCATAACCATTCTTATCCTAACTTCTGGGTTAAATTATGACTGCGAATGCCTCTCACCGTTATCGGGCGGATATTGACGGCCTGCGCGCCGTCGCCATCATTCTGGTGGTACTCTTTCACTCCGGCGTCACCTCGCTGCAGGGTGGCTTTATTGGTGTCGACCTCTTCTTTGTTATTTCCGGCTTTCTGATCGGCGGCATTATCAGCAAGGAAATATCCGAGGATCACTTCTCATTTTATCAATTTTATTTACGCCGCATTAAACGTATCGCTCCCGCGTTATTTTTCATGATGACGATATTGCTGCTACTGGGCTTCATCCTGCTCTCACCGCTAGAGTTCAGCCAGCTGGCCAAATACAGCCTGGCGGTATTTATCACCGTACCCAATATGCTGCTACTCAAGAGCGGTGACTATTTCAGTACCGATTCCGATTTAAATCCCCTGCTCATGACCTGGTCATTGGGAATAGAAGAACAGTTCTATATTGTGCTGCCATTCATTCTGCTTTTGGCCGTACGACTCAAACGTTCGATGCGCTCTGTGGTACTGATACTGAGTGTGATCTCTTTGGTGGCCTGTATCGGGATCACACCGTTTGCCACCACCCACGCCTTTTATCTGTTGCCAACCCGCGCCTGGGAACTCGGTGCCGGTGTGCTGCTGGCGCTGTGGAAACCACAACCCCTCACCGGCCGAGCGGCCAGCCTGCTCAATCTGTTGGGTTGGATGATGATTATCTCCGCCAGCCTGTTGCTTAGTAGCCATAGCCAATTTCCGGGCTGGTTGGCGATCATTCCCGTGCTGGCGGGTTGCCTGATGATCGGTGCGCGCAGCGAGCTTAACCAGTTACTGTTAGAAAATCCGCTGATGCGCTTTATCGGCAAGATCTCTTATTCCTGGTACCTGTGGCACTGGCCGCTGCTAAGTCTGGCGCGCATCTGTAGCGATCACCCCCTTACCGTCTGGCAAGGTTTGATGATCTGCGGCGCAGCGCTGGGTCTGGCCTGGTTTTCTTGGCGCTTTGTCGAGCAGCCCTTCCGCCAGACGCGCATGGGCACGCGTTGGGTGATCCCCGGCTACTGTGCCTCTTCCCTGATTGCGGCGGGTGCGATGCTGCTGTTGTGGCAAACCGGGGGCATGAAATCGCGGGTTAGTGAACTCGTCGTGAATGCGGACAGCTGGAAAATTTCGGCGCAGCGTAATCCGTGCTTGCTTGATTACGGGGCAAACCTGCCCTCGGGGCATGAGGAGTGTCATCCAAACACCGATCGCCCCGGTATCGCCTTAATTGGCGACAGTCACGCTGCCGCACTGCGTGCTTCGGTGTCGGGCTATGCACAACGTCAGCATAAACCGCTGTATCAACTCACCAAAGCCTCCTGCCCGTTTCTAATTGGTACCACGCGCGTGGTGAACCAAATGCCGCATCATGCGCAGCAATGCATTACCTTTAATCAGGAAGTGCTGAAGATGGTGCTGAGCGACAAGGTGGACGAAGTGGTGATCAGCGCCTATTGGGCATCGGGTATGAGCCTGTTGCCCGGTGCCGGTTTCCGCGAAACCGATCATCCTGAAAAGAGTAATCTTGAGGCGCTGCAAGCGGGTATGGATCGCGTGGTGGCTCAGCTGACTCAGGCGGGCAAAAAGGTCACGGTAATAGAGGATGCGCCTTCAGTGGACGTTGACCCGCTGCGCTACAGCAATAACCGTAACATTCCGATTCGTCGCGAACTGAGCGCCTGGCTGAGCAAGTGGGAAGCTCCGCCGCTGCTCTCTGAGCGCACCAGATTGTTCCAGTTCCCGGAAGAGGCCGTGGAGAAATTATTGCAGCGCTATAAGCAACAAGGCGTACGCGTGTTATCGCTGCGAGAGAATCTGTGTAATGAGCAGGGCTGTTTGATCACCAGCGGAGGATTGCCGCTCTATTATGATGACAATCACCTGAGCCCGGCGGGCGGAGAGATTGCGTTGGGTAGCAACTGGTAGTCGTGCTTCGGCCTGCGCTTTTCATCATACTTAAAAGCTCAGGGCGGGAATCTCTCCCGCCCTGAACACTACCTATCCTTCCACGCTTAACGGGCAAACATCCCACCCGTTATGCGCATCAGAATGATCAGGCTTTCCGCTTTTTCGCCAGCGGCCAGGCCAGCAACAGCAGCACAATCCACGCGAAGCCAACATACAGCGACACGCGCGTGTCAGGGAAATAACCGATCAAGGCAATGATGAACACCAGAAAAGCCACGCCAAACCAGGCGGTTTTGCTGCCGCCAGGCAGGGCGAATTGCAGTTTACCCGCCTGCTCTTTGCCAATTTTGCGGCGAAACGCGATTTGCGACAGCAGAATCATGATCCACACCCACACCGTGGCGAAGGTCGCCAGCGACGCGATCACCAGGAACACCTTTTCCGGCATCAGGTAGTTGAGATACACGGCGATCAGCATCGCCACCATCATCACCTGCACGGTGACCCACGGAATCCCACGATCCGAGACCTTCTGGAACATCTTCGGCGCATGGCCCTGCTGCGCCATGCCGTGCAGCATACGCCCGACGCCAAACACGTCGCTGTTGATCGCCGACAGTGACGCCGTCAGCACCACGAAGTTAAGAATCGATGCCGCCGCCGCGATGCCCAGATGCTGGAAAGTCAGCACAAAGGGACTGCCGGAGGTGCCGACCTGGTTCCACGGATAGATCGACATGATGACAAACAGCGTGCCGACATAGAACACCAGAATACGCAGCGGAACGGAGTTAATGGCGCGTGGAATCGACTTCTCAGGCTCTTCCGCTTCACCGGCGGTGATACCGATAATTTCAATGCCGCCATAGGCAAACATCACCATCTGCAGTGACAGCAGCATACCGACAATGCCGTGAGCGAAGAAGCCACCGTTGGTCCACAGGTTATGGATACCCGTAGGCTGACCGCCGTTGCCGATGCCCCAGAAAATCATGCCAAAACCGGCGATGATCATGATGATAATGGTGGCGACTTTGAAGAAGGAGAACCAGAACTCGACTTCACCAAACACCTTCACGCTCATCAGGTTAATGGCACCGATAATCAGCACCACCGACAGCACCCAAATCCAGTGCGGTACTTCCGGGAACCACACGCCCATGTAGATACCAAAAGCCGTCACGTCGGCAATCGCCACAATCAGGATTTCAAAACAGTAGGTCCAGCCGGTGATGTAACCTGCTAACGGCCCCAGATAGTCCTGCGCGTAGCGCGAAAACGAGCTGGCCTGCGGGTTATTCACTGACATCTCACCCAAGGCACGCATGATGATGTACGCCACCGCACCGCCGATGATGTACGCCAGCAGCACGCTGGGGCCTGCCATTTTGATCGCATCCGCCGAGCCGTAAAACAGCCCGGTACCGATTGCCGATCCCAGCGCCATAAAACGGATGTGGCGCGTGCTCAGTCCGCGTTTGAGCTTGTTGGTTTCTTGCATAACACCAATACCTTGTAAATGAAAAAACCACGGGCAAGCCCGTGGTTGAAATTAACAGCAATGTCGATTACGAGTGGGCAGCGACCTGTTCGCGTCCTTTTGCCCGATCGACCACCGCGGCAATCACCAGCATCACCAGCGATGGCGGCAACCAGGAGAGTCCCTGATCGGCCAGTGGCAGATGCTGGCTAAACAGCGGCAGCACATCTTTAAAATTGGTGGTTTTGATGGCATCAACGATGCCAAACAACAGGCTCACCAGCATGGTTGGCGCGATAATACGCGTGCTCTTATTCCACCATTTCAGGGTGAAGCTCAGCACCACCAGCACGATGCACGGTGGATAAATCGCCGTCAGCACCGGAATCGAGATCTGAATCAGGTGGCTCAGGCCTAGATTCGACACCACCATCGAGAACAGACCCAGAATAAACACCAGCGCTTTATACGACAACGGCAGGTATTGCGCAAAGAATTCCGCACAGGCGCAGGTCAGGCCAACCGCCGTCACCATGCAGGCCACGAAGATCAGTGCTGCCAGGAAGAAGCTGCCCATGCCGCCAAAGGTCTGCTGCACATACGCATGCAGAATCGCTGCACCATTGGCATTCTGATCAACCAGGCCAGCACTGCCAGAACCGAGTTTGAACAGGCTCAGATACACCAGCGTCAAGCCAACACCGGCAATCACGCCCGCCAGCATGGTGTAACGGGTCAGCAGTTTCGCATCTTCAACGCCGCGAGAACGTGCCGCATTGACGATAACAATACCAAACACCAGCGCACCCAGCGTATCCATGGTCAGATAGCCGTTAACGAAGCCGCTGGAGAAGGCCGCACGCTGGTAATCAGCCGTAGCAGGCGCGATACCACCGGCCGGCCACAGCAGTGCTGCCAGACCGAGAATGGTCAGCGCCACGATTTTCAGCGGAGCGAGGAAGTGGCCGACAGTGTCCAGCAATTTGCCAGGATACAGGGAAATGCCAATCACCAGCGCAAAATAAATCAGGCTGTAGATAAACAGCGGCAGCGCGCCATCACCAGTCAGCGGAGCAATCCCCACTTCAAACGACACGGTCGCCGTACGCGGCGTAGCAAACAGCGGACCGACCGCCAGGTAGCAAACCGTTGCCAGCAACAGACCTGCGGCTTTACCAATTGGCGAGCTGAGGGCATCAATGCCGCCGCCCACGCGCGCCAGGGCGATAACGGTCATCACCGGCAAGCCAACGGCCGTAATCAGAAAGCCGAAAGCGGCAACCCAGACGTGTTCGCCAGACTGAATCCCCACCATCGGTGGAAAGATAATGTTTCCTGCACCTACGAACAGGGCAAACGTCATGAAGCCCAGCGCCAGGATATCCTTGGAGGTTAAACGATGTGTCATAAACTTCTGTACTGCCTGTAGCTGATGTTGCGGTGGAAGTTGAGTGCGTGTTGTCCTCTGCATGCACAAAAACAAAGGCTTATCTGATGAGTTCAGAGCGTTATGCGGGCCTAATCGTTAAAGCGCAGGTGATTTAATCTACTTTTCTTCTGTTCGCAGAGGGATTAATCGACAACGGCGCAAATTAAAACGTTTATAGCGAAGAAAGGCAATACGGGATCGGAAAACCAGAAGGATATAACAAGAAAGTGACGCAAAGCAGTTTATCAGCGTGGAATAGCGTGAAAACACCTCAGATGATTTGCTTAAAGTTTCCGCATCACGGGAGATCTCCTCGCAAAACCGGGCTCTTAAATGCACAAAAGGCGCGATTTACGCGCCTGTTTGCACAAGTTTACAGCATCACCACACCTGATTGGCGATATCGACCACCAGACGAATCTTCTGCCACTGCTGCGCTTCCGTCAGGCTGTTGCCCTCTTCTGTCGAGGCAAAGCCACATTGTGGGCTGAGGCAAATCTGGTTCAGGCTCACAAACTGAGAAGCTTCCTGCAGGCGCGCTTTCACCTGCTCCGGATCTTCCAGTTCACCGTTCTTAGTCGTGATCAGACCCAATACCACTTGCTGATGGCCGGGTTTGATAAAGCGCAGCGGCTCAAAACCCCCGGAACGCTCGTTGTCATATTCGAGGAAGTAAGCATCGATATTCACCTGACCAAACAGAATCTCGGCCACCGGCTCATAGCCACCTTCGGAAATCCAGGTTGAGCGGAAGTTGCCGCGGCACACATGCAGACCAATGGTCAGGTCAGCTGGTTTATCTTCCAGCGCTTTGTTCAGCACCTCAGCGTAAATACGCGCCAGTTCCTGCGGATCTTCACCGCGCTCACGGATCTGCTGCTGCTGATCCGAAGAGCACAGGTAAGCCCAAACAGTGTCATCCAGCTGCAGAAAACGGCAGCCCGCCGCGTAGAAAGCCGCGATCGCATCTTTGTATGTCTGCGCCAGGTCAGCAAAGTACGCTTTCAGATCGGGATAGACGGTGGCATCGATCACTTTACGGCCACCACGGAAGTGCAGCACGCTTGGGCTTGGGATGGTCATTTTCGCCACGGCGTCGCCCGCAATGCTTTTCAGGAAGCGGAAGTGATCCAGCATCGGGTGATGTGGATTAAAGGCCACCTTGCCGGTGACTTTCACGCCGTGCGCTTTGGTTTGCACGCCGTTGAACTGGATGCCCTGCTCCGCTTCAAATAGCTCAACGCCTTGCAGATCGCCAAAGAAGTCAAAGTGCCACCAGGCGCGACGGAACTCGCCGTCGGTGACCACTTGCAGGCCGTTGGCGCGCTGCTGCTCGACCACGTGGCGGATTTCTTTATCTTCTACCTGACGCAGCTGCTCAGCCGTGATCTCGCCATTGGCAAACTGCACGCGCGCTTGCTTGATCGCCGCAGGACGCAGAAAACTGCCGACGGTATCGGCACGGAACGGTTGTTGTTGTGGCATGTTCACTCCTGGCTAAACGCATAATTGCGTCAGGGTATAATTTCACCCGGTTATTTATAGCCATCTGGATGGCTAAATGTCCAGAAAGAGTGACATGCTGAAACAAATTGGGCAATGGAAGAAAATTCAGGTGACGTGAATAAAATTCATGATCGGGTGCTCGTTCTTCCATTTTACTCAATGGCGGCACGTGCCTGGGCCATCTGGCTTTCGGAAAGTGGCAAATAACCGGCTTCAGTTACCCGGCGCTGCCCTTCAGGTGATAACACCTGATGCAGGAACGCATTCACCAGCGGCGGCAGCGGTTTGCCCGGCGCTTTATTGACGTAAATATAGAGCGGACGCGACCACGGATAGCGGCCGCTGCGAATGGTTTCGGCGTCCGGCATCACGCTATCGCCGCTGGCAGTGACGATGGGCACCATCTTCACGCCGCTTAAGTGAAAACCAAAACTGGCATAACCAATGCTGTTGGGTGTTGCCGCAACGGCCTGCACCACCGCCGCCGAGCCGGGAAACTCCGCGACGTCCGAGCGGAAATCCCCTTTACACAGCGCCTGCTGTTTGAAGAAGCCCCAGGTACCTGATGCCGAATTACGGCCAAAACGCTGAATACTGCGTCGCGCCCAATCTCCCTGGTTGAGGCCAAGATCGCCCCAGTGCTGCGGCACCAAGTGCGCACCACACAGACGAGTGACAGAGAAAAGGGCATCGAGTTGCGGTTGATCGATACGCGTTAGCGGGTTGTCCTGATTGACCACCACCACCAGCGCATCCATCGCCACCGGCACCGCCAGCGGGGGATAGCCGTAGCGCGTGGTAAACAGTTGGCGTTCATCAATTTGCATCGGGCGGCTCATCGCCCCGAGCTGGGCAGCGCCTGCCGCCAGCGCGGTGGGTGCGGTTGAGGATCCAGCCGCCTGTACCTGAACGTTAACGCCCGGTGACTGGCGGCTGAAATCCTCGCCCCATAAGGTCATCAGATAGCCGAGAGTATCGGAACCGACGCTGCTAAGATTGCCGGTGAGCATGGTTTGTTGGCTTTGTGCCAGCGTAGAGCACAGCAGCAACGTGAACAGCAACAGCGATCTCATCAGGTCTTCCGCAAATCAGGTCAGGAACATTGAACTGCACATTCTGTCGCGCCGCGATTCATCACGCAATCAATTGCGCCACTTCATCGTGCTTAACTGACCTTACTGTGCACGCTCTTCGCCACAATCAAACGTGGCGGCAGCACGAACCTAAAACAGGTTTCCTGATGCGGAATACTGGTGATTTCCAGCCGTGCATTATGGTGACTCAATGCATGCTTAACGATCGCCAGCCCTAAGCCACTGCCGCCGGTGGCGCGCGATCGGGCTTTATCCACCCGATAGAAACGCTCGGTGAGGCGCGGTAAATGCTCCTCGCTGATCCCCGGTCCGTTATCGCACACTTTGAACTCCGCGCCCTCTTTGGTGCGCAGCCAGCTGATATCCAGGCGCGTCCCTTCCGGCGTGTGATTCACCGCGTTGTACACCAGATTAGAAATGGCGCTGCGCAGCTGTTCATCATTACCGAAGACTTTGAGGTGCGGATCCGTGCGGAAATGGATGCTGTGTCGCCCCTGGCTGAGCGTTTCCGCCTCGCGCTGCAACAGTTGCAGCATGCCCGGAACATCCACCGTCTCTTTGAGATCGATAGCCGGTGCGGCCTCGATACGCGACAAGGTCAGCAACTGTTTCACCAGGCTATCCATGCGGCGCGTTTGCTCCTGCATGGTATGCAACGCCTTGCCGCGCGTGCGCTCGTTCATCGTCGCATCGTCCATCATCTCCAGATAGCCCTGCAGCACCGTTAACGGCGTACGCAGTTCATGACTGACGTTGGCAAAGAAGTTACGCCGCGCCCCTTCCAGCTGGTGCATTTGGGTGACATCGCGCGCCACCATCAACCACTGCCCTTCGCTGTAGGGCATCACACGGAATTCCATATGATGTTGATTGTTCAGCACCAGCGTCAGCGGCTTGTCAAAATCGCGTTGGCGGATATAGCGGGAAAACTCAGGATAGCGTAGTAAATTGAGGATGTTCTGGCCATTATCTTCCGGCCAGCGCAGCCCAAGATGCTGTTGTGCCAGCCCGTTGCACCAGAAAATGGTGCCCTCTTCGGTGGTCAGGATCACTGCATCGGGCAGGGATTCGGCGCCGCTACGAAAGCGCTTAATCAGGTTACCCAACTCACGACGACGACGGCGGTTACGCAGTTGCATCTGGTACAAGCCGTAGAACAAGGGCTCCCAGCTACCGCGCCCGGCGGGTGGCGTCATAGAATGATCGACCCACAGCCAGTGCGACAGACGCATCAGATTTCTAAAGTGCCAAAACATCACACCTGACACCGCGATCAGCAGTAGCCAGGGCAGATAACCGAACAACAGACCAAGCACCAGCGCGGGCAAACAGACCAGCGCCAGCTCAGTCAATAATCTCTTCCAGGAGAGTCGTTCCAGCACGGTAAAAGACTCCGTTTAGTAGCGGGCAGAGAAACGATACCCTGTTCCGCGTACGGTTTGAACCATGCGATCGTGGCCAGATACTTCCAGTGCTTTACGTAAACGACGGATATGCACATCAACGGTACGATCTTCAACGTAGACGTTGGTGCCCCATACGTGGTTCAGCAGTTGTTCACGGCTGTAAACACGCTCCGGATGCGTCATAAAGAAGTGCAGCAATTTATATTCGGTGGGTCCCATTTCCAGCGGGGTACTTTCCGACATCACGCGATGCGAGGAAGGATCGAGGCTCAGACCCTGCATCTCAATCACCTCTTCCACCGCCATCGGTGAAATACGGCGCATTACCGCTTTGATACGTGCCATCAGCTCTTTCGGTGAGAAAGGCTTGGTGATGTAGTCATCGGCGCCGACTTCCAGACCGCGTACGCGATCTTCTTCTTCACCGCGTGCCGTCAGCATCATCACCGGGATGTCGCGCGTCATGGCTTCACGTTTCAAATGTTTAATAAACTGAATACCGCTGCCGCCAGGCAACATCCAATCCAGCAGAATTAAATCAGGCCAGGGTTCGATCAGCTTACCAATCGCGCTGTCATAGTCTTCTGCCTCAATAGGCTGGTAATCATTCTGTTCCAGCACGAAACATAACATTTCACGGATGGGAGCTTCGTCTTCCACAACCAAAATGCGCTTAGCCATTATAACTCCTGCTTTTGTGACAATAGGTCACTGGGATTTGCGGCGCCATTATGCGTCAGTTTTATGACACTTTTATGAAAAACCCTCCCTATGATAGATAGTGATAAAACAGAAATGTGACAACGATTATCGCTTTTTTTTCTTTGCGATCTGAAGAGGTTATAATTCGCCTTCGCTTAACGAAGCAGGGAGTATTCATGCGCATCATTCACACCGCGGATTGGCATCTTGGTCAGTTCTTTTACAGCAAAAGCCGGGCGGCCGAGCATCAAGCCTTCCTCGACTGGCTGCTGGCACAGATTACGCAGCATCAGGTGGATGCCTTAATCATCGCGGGAGACCTGTTTGATACCGGTTCGCCACCGAGCTATGCGCGTGAAATGTTTAACCGCTTCGTGGTGGCGCTACAGCCAACGCACTGTGAATTGATTGTGCTGGCGGGCAACCATGATTCTGTCGCTACCCTGAATGAATCACGCGAGTTACTCGCCTGTTTAAATACGCGAGTGATCACCAGCGCCACACCACAGGGCGAACAGCAGGTGCTGACGCTGCATCAACGCGATGGCACGCCGGGCGCACTGCTGTGCGCGATTCCCTATTTACGTCCGCGCGATATTTTGCGCAGCCAGGCGGGACAATCCGGGCGCGAGAAGCAGATCTCACTGCTGGAAGCGATTGAGCAGCATTATCAACAGTGTTATGCCGCAGCGCTGGCCGAGCGGGCAGATCGCGCACTTCCCATCATTGCCACCGGTCATCTCACCACCGTTGGCGTGACCAAAAGCGACTCGGTGCGCGATATCTATATCGGCACGCTGGATGCCTTCCCGGCGCAGGCGTTTCCCGCCGCGGATTACATTGCCCTGGGCCATATTCACCGTGCCCAGCGCATTGCTGATAGCGATCATATTCGCTACAGCGGTTCACCGATTCCGCTCAGCTTTGATGAATTAGGTCGCGAGAAAAGCGTGTTCCTGCTGGAGTTCAGCGCTCAGCTGGAAAGCGTCACTCCCCTCCCGATCCCGCAGTTCCAGCCAATGCAGATGCTAAAAGGCTCAATGGCGGAGATCGAACAACAGCTGAGCGAATTTAGCGAGGGAGATCGCGAGCAGCCCGTCTGGCTTGATATTGAAATCACCACGCAAGAATATCTCAGCGATTTGCAGCGCCGCGTTGAGCAACTGACCGAAGCCCTGCCGGTGGAAGTGCTACTGGTACGCCGCAGCCGCGAACAGCGTCAGCGCAGCCTGGCACGCATGGATAATGAAACGCTAAGCGAATTGAAAGTCGAAGAAGTGTTCGCCCGCCGTCTGGCGCAGGAAGATCAGTTAGATGCCGAACAAGCCGAGCAACTCACCCAACTGTTCCGCACCACCCTCGCCGCGCTGGAGAACCCGTCCACATGAAAATCCTGACGTTACGCTTTAAAAACCTCAATGCGCTGCGCGGTGAATGGTTTATCGATTTCCGCCGTGAACCCTTTGCCAGCAACGGCTTATTTGCCATAACCGGCGCGACCGGCGCGGGGAAAACCACCTTGCTGGATGCCATTTGCCTGGCGCTTTATCACCAGACGCCGCGCCTTGGCGTGCTATCCCAGACGCAAAACGAACTGATCACCCGTGACACCGCCGAATGTCTGGCAGAAGTGGAATTTGAGATCAAAGGCGAAGCCTGGCGCGCCTTCTGGAGCCAGAACCGCGCACGCGGCCAGGCGGATGGCAAATTGCAGGCACCGCGTGTCGAGCTGGCGCGCGTGGCGGATAACCAGATTGTGGCCGATAAGGTGGGTGACAAACTCAAGCTCATCGAAACCCTTTCTGGCCTCGATTTTGACCGTTTCACCCGTTCAATGATGCTGTCGCAAGGCCAGTTCGCTGCCTTCCTCAACGCCAAGCCGGGCGAACGCGCCGAACTGCTGGAAGAACTCACCGGCACCGAAATTTACGGCCAAATCTCGATGCAGATTTACGAGCGCTGGCGCACCGCACGCAGCGATCTGGAGACACTGCGCGCCCGCGCTGGCGGCATGATGCTGCTGGATGAGACGCGTCGCACAGAGCTGATGCAGCAGGTTGAAGCCTTAACGGCGCAGGAAAAAACGCTGAGCGAGCAGCTTGAGCAAGCGCAACAGCAACAACAGTGGCTGACGCACTCGCAACAGCTGGCGCAGGAGCAGCAGCAAGTCGAACAGGCGAACCTGGATGCCGAACAGGCATGGCAGCGGGCGGAAAGCGATCGCCAACGCCTGGCACGCGCGGAACCGGCTGAAAAGCTGCGAGAAAAACTTCAGCAGCGTGAGCAGTTGCAACAAGATTACCAGCTCGCAACCCAGCAGGCGCAGCAGCTCCACACGCAGCAGCAAAATGCGCAAACCGCGCTGCAGCAGGGTGAAAAAAGTTATCAGACGGCACAGCAAGCGCGTGAGCAGGCACTCGCCGATCAGCAGCAGCTGGAAACCTTGCTTACCGAACAGGTGATTCCGCTCGACCAACAGCTCGCCAGCCTCGCACAGCAGTTGGCGGAGCAGCAGCGCCTGCATGCGCAACAGTCACAGACAGTGCAGCAAAGCCAGATCGCGCTCAGTCAGCATCTGCTAACACGTGAGCGCTTACAACAGCAGCTGGCAGAACAGCAGACATTTCGCAGCCGTGAAGCGGCGGTAGCAGACTGGGGGCCAGAACTGACGCGCTGGCAAGCTGATATCGCCCGTTTCGATGAACGCGAGCAGGCGCTGACACAACTTCGTGCGCAACAGCAGCAGCAAAACGCGCAGCTGACCCAGCAGCAGCAGGCGATTGCCGAAGGTGATCGCAGGTTAGAACCTCTGCAGCAGGCTGAGACGCAGGCCAGCCAGCAACGTCAGCAAGCGGAGCAGGTACTCACTTCACTTGAGACTGAAATCAGCAGCACCTCACTGCGTGACGCGCTGACACAGCATCAACAGCAGCGCGCGGCACGCCACCAGCTCAGCTTACTGGCGGCGCGCTGGCAATCGTTGCAGCCGCAGTTGCAACAGCGGCAACAAAAACTCACGCTGTTACAGCAACAGCATCAGCAAGACGAACGCGCTTTGCAGGCACTGCGCGACGATTACAAACGTGAGAACCAGACGCTGCTCGATCTGCGCAAAATCTGCGAGCTGGAGCGCACCATTGCACAGTTGGCTGATGAACGCGCCCGGCTGCAGCCCGATCAGCCCTGCCCGCTGTGCGGTTCGTGCCAGCATCCGGCTATTGCGCAGTATCAGCAATTACAACCAGGTGAAAACCAACAGCGGCTGGCGGCACAGGAAACGCGGGTTAACAAGCTCAAAGAATCAGGCACGGCGAAAAGTGAACAGCACAAGCTGTCGCTGCAGCAGCAGCAGGTGCTGCAACAGGAGATTGCCGAATTCGAACAGCAACTCGCGGTGGCGCGCGAGCAGTGGCAAGCTTTCAGCGGTGAGCTGGCACTTACCTGCACGTTAGATCAGCAGGAAGTCTTTACGGCGTGGCAACAGCAGCAGGATGCGCAGGAAGCCACGCAGCAGCAGCAACTGCAGCAGCGCGAAAATGCGGCGCGAGCGTTACAACAGGCCAAAGACGCGCATCTGGTACAGCAACAACAGTGGCAGCAGCAGCATAGCGCACAACTGCTGGCACAACAGCAACTGAACAACCTGCAGCAAACGCTGGATGAACTTAATCAGCGGGAAACTCAGGAACATAGCGCCTGGCAGCAGTTAGCGCAGCAACTGGAACAGCAGCTTACGGCACATCAGTTTGCGCTGCCCGAACGCGATGCCCGTGCCAGTTGGCTGGCTACGTTGCAGCAGCGCTGGCAAGCCTGGCAGCAGAGTGAGCGCTTGCTGGCTGAGTTACAGCCGCAACTGGCTAAAGCCGACAGCGAGCAGAACAACCTGCAAAGCAACCTGACGCGCGAGCAGCAGCAGCTGGAGACATTGCAGCACGCGCTCAGCAGCCTGCAACAGCAGCACGCAGAACAGCAGCAGCAGCGTCAGCAACTGTTTGGCGATCGTCAGGTGAGCGTTGCGCGTCAGCAGCAGCAGGCCTTGCTGCAACAGTGCGAACAGGCGCTGGCGCAGCAGTTACAACTGTGGCAGCAGGCACAAAGTCAGCTGCACAGCCTGAATGGTCAGTGTGAGCAAATTGATAGCCAACTTCAGGCCATGCATCTGCGTATGCAGGCGGCAGAAACGGCGTTTAACAGCGCACTCCAGCAGAGCGACTTCGCCGACGAGCAGGCATTGCGCAGCGCGTTGCTGGACGAACAGGACATTCAGCATCTGCGCCAGCATCTGCAAGCCCTGGAGCAACAGCGTCAGCAGCAGATTACCCTGCACCAACAGCTGGCGCAGCGCGTCACTGCCCATCAGCAACAGCGCCCTGCCACGCTAAGTGACGAAGTGGCGGCGGGTATTGCTGAACAGCTGGAATCCCTGCGTCTGGCCCTGCGCGACAATGCCCGTCAGCAGGGTGAAGCGCAGCAGCAGTTGCACAGTGATGCCCAACAGCGTCAGCAGCAGCAATCATTACTGACGCAGATTGCCAATGACGAGGTGGAGCTGACGCAACTGGGTCGCCTGAATGATTTAATCGGTTCAGCCAAAGGCGATAAATTCCGCCGCTTCGCCCAGGGATTAACGCTCGATCATCTGGTATGGCTGGCGAACCGTCAGCTGGATCGCTTACACGGACGCTACCTGTTGCAACGCCGTGTCACCGATGAGCTGGAGCTGGAAGTGGTCGATACCTGGCAGGCCGATGCCACGCGCGATACCCGCACGCTGTCCGGCGGCGAAAGCTTCCTGGTGAGTCTGGCACTGGCGCTGGCGCTGTCTGATTTGGTCAGCCACAAAACGCGCATCGAATCGCTGTTCCTTGATGAAGGCTTCGGCACGCTGGACGCCGAAACACTCGACACCGCGCTGGATGCCCTCGACGCATTGAACGCCAGCGGTAAAACCATCGGCGTGATCAGTCACGTTGAAGCGATGAAAGAACGTATTCCGGTGCAGATCAGGGTGCGGAAGATGAATGGACTGGGTTACAGCAAGCTGGAGTTGCCGGGGGAATAAACGTCCGTCCCGCCATCAAATGAGCCTCTTTTCACAGGGTGCGGCTGTCTGGCCGCACCTGACATTCAGCTGTGCGTCGTGCGAGCCATTGAGCGAAAAATTCTGGATCTAATCAGAGTCAGAGAAATGCCATAGCAATCCCCTTACTGCTCGGTAAACTGGCCACCATGTTTTGCAAATCCGGGCAAATTGATGAACGTATTTCGCCGTATTGCTGGCACATTGTTGTTGAGTACCCTACTCAGCGCCTGCCAGCATGCCCCATCGCATCCCATGGAAAGTATGACCAACCTGTGCCAGCCACAGAGCGAACCGGGCAGCGCATCCTGCAAATGGACTGATGAGATGCAGCGACAGCTCAACCGGCAATTTTCCGATGCGGCACATTACGCGGGACAGCAATGTATGGTGCGACTGGAGTGGCAAAACAGCGGGCGCTATGCAGTCACGCAGACGCAAGGTGATGAAACCCTGTGCCTGCGCGCCTGGCAGTTGATTGGTCAGTCGAAAGGATTACCGCCGCCACCGGATCGCACCCAACCCGCGTGGTTCGGCTTTGCGCCGCATCAGGCTAACTCGCCAGCCCATCCTGTCGCCACTGGCGCGGGCTAATGCCAAACCAGCGCCGGAAGGCGCGTGAAAACGCACTGACTTCGGAATAGCCCAGCAGCAGCGCCATCTCCGAGATCGGCAACTGCTTTTGTTGCAGGTAGTGCGTGGCCATTTCGCAACGCACTTTATCCACCAGCGCGGTGAAGCTGATGCCCTCTTCGCGCAGCCGCCGTTGCAACGACCAGCTCGACAGCCCCATTTTATCCGCGATCTCTTCCAGCACCGGTTCGCCCTGCATCAACGATAAGTTGACCTGCGAACGTGCCTGCTCCACCACGCTTTGCAGTGAAGCGCTGCTATTCAGACGACGGATGGCATCCTGCATCACCATTAACAACATCGGATCCTGCTCTGGCATGGTGCGCAGCAGATCGCGTTTGGGGATCAGCAGTGAGTTGAACGGTTGATCGAACCACACCGGCGCATCAAACACTTTGCAGTGCTCGTGCCACTGCTCCGGACGTGGATGCTCAAAATGCACCTCGCGCGGCGCCCAGTTTTTGCCGGCCACGTGACGGATCAGATTGAGGAACATGCCGAGCGTCAATTCCGCATCCTGCCGACGTGAGAGGATCGCCCCGTGTCGCACCTGATAATCCAGCCGCCAGCAGTCGCCTTTATCGACCAGGCGCGTCAGCGTATCGTGCTGATGCCAGGGGAAAGCATTCACCACGTTGTGCAGCGCCTGCTCCAGCGTCGGTGAGCATAAGCCGATATAGCCAATCAGCCCTAATGACTGCGGTTTGAACTGCTTGCCGTAATGCAAACCGAAGTTATCAAAACCAGAGTGGCGCGCCGCTTCTTCCATCACTCGGCAATAGTTGACCAGACCAAGGCTGAGCGTCGGGCTGGCCAGCAGTTCGGAATCAATGCCGCTGATACCAAAAATACGATCAACATCGCCGCCTTTGTCGGTGATAAAGGTGCTTAAGCCGGTTGCAGCTGCTGCCAGCACGCCACGGTTGTTGGCTTGTGCCGAGAGCGAGCTGTACGCTTCAGAAGGAGTCATCAGTGATTGCATCGGAACCTCACAGGGATCGCGCGAGTGAAACTAATGGTGGGATCCAGCAAGATTCGTACCATGACGCTTGAAGAGGCC
The DNA here is from genome assembly GCF_032082325.1 of Pantoea sp. CTOTU50773. Classification (NCBI taxonomy): domain Bacteria; kingdom Pseudomonadati; phylum Pseudomonadota; class Gammaproteobacteria; order Enterobacterales; family Erwiniaceae; genus Pantoea; species Pantoea sp. CTOTU50773. The sequence continues at coordinate 45,263 of NZ_DAMDQC010000008.1, forward strand.
GCCATCAATGATGACCCGACTAGATTCGGTATCCTTTATCAGCGTGCGCGTTGATGCGCACCTTGCTAAAGGTCCGGTGTCATGCCGAAGCCTGTGCAGTGATGCGCATCTGGCTAAGCGCAGCTCAAGGATACGGAGGCATTCCGTTGCGCCCCGCTCACGCTCAGCACACAACATCAAGGAGCGATTTATGGCGCAACGGCGTGAAAGTCACCCCCAGAGATCGCAATAAATTGCGCCACTACGACGCACTGCTGCCCGCTACTGGTGCAACTCAAACGCCAACCGGCAGCTGATTGGTTTCCAGATAGCGACGGCATAGACGCACCGAGTGATCGGCCCAACGCGGCCCCAGGCTCAGCGCCATCTCGGTGTCTGCATGGGTGCCCATCCATGCGGTCATCTGGATACGACGTTGAATCAACAGCGTCGGCACCAGCGCCATCTCCTCATCAGTGATGTGCGCCACACGCTCGTAGCCCTGGATCCAGTTATCCACCCATTCGGCGGCACGCGGATGATGCTCAACAAAACTGATCGCCGCCGCCAGATCGTGCAGATACCAGCCCATGCCGCAGTCATCAAAATCGATCACCCGGGTTTCACCTTTGTGCAGCAGCAAATTGGTGAGGCGCAGATCAGCGTGGATCAAGCCATAACGATCCTGTCCTTTACCAAAGCCCTGCAACTCTTGCCCGACCCGCGCCACTGCTTCAGCGACAATGCCATGATCGGCAGGATTGAGATTGGGCGCATCCTGCCAGCGGCCCCAGTGGCTGTGATCGCTGACCATGGTGTGATGATCCCAAATGATACGCTGGAAGCCAGCCGGTTTTTGCCAGCTGCGACTGTGCTGATGCAGGCGCGCAGTGATGTGCCCGAGCTGCTGGAACGCTTTGGGATCGACCTCGGTGGTGGGCATCTCGCCCTCGATCCAGTGGAACAGTACTGCGTGTCGCACGCCGCCATCGGGCATGCCTATTGTCAGCACCGTTTCGCCATCACTGGCCGGGATCGCCTGCGGCACCATAATGCCAATCTCACGCAGCGCGTCGAGCCACAGCAGCTCGCTCTGGATATCCGCTTTGCTGTGATAGTCAGGTCGATGCAGGCGCAACGCATAACGTTTACCGCCCGCCAGCAACAGAAAGGTGGCGTTCTCCGAGCGACAAAGTAGCTTTAGCTCGCCGTGGAATGGCGCGGGGTAACAGGCCAGCGCCTGCTGTGCCAATAGCGTCATTGCAGCATCGGTCAGGGAATCGGATTGTTTCGCGCTCATTCATCTTTCTCCAGCATCAATCTTATGGGTAGCAAGTGTTATCAGCATGGGATGACAGCGTTCTGACTGCTTGACCGCAGATAACCCAAAGTTGACCGCAGCGTACATCTGGCACTTTTCTTGCCTCAGAGTTGACCGTGGAGGACAAAACTCACTGCGCCTGCGTCAAGTTTTCCCGCTGCAGGCGGCGGCATTATCACTTCACTGTAGTGCATAGAACAAAACAGCGCGGTGCAGCCGCCGCACAACAATCACGACGGGGAGACGATTATGACGAGTAAGCTCAAACCCACGCTGGGCACTCTGCATTTGTGGGGTATCGCGGTTGGACTGGTAATTTCCGGGGAGTATTTTGGCTGGAGTTATGGCTGGGGCGTGGCGGGCACGTTGGGGTTCCTGATCACTACCGCACTGATCGCCACCATGTACACCTGCTTTATTTTTAGCTTTACCGAACTGACCACCGCCATTCCACACGCCGGTGGCCCGTTTGCTTACAGTCGCCGCGCCTTTGGTGAAACCGGTGGTTTGATTGCCGGTCTGGCGACGTTGATTGAGTTTGTGTTCGCCCCACCGGCGATTGCCATGGCGATTGGTGCTTATCTCAACGTGCAGTACCCGGATCTCAACCCGAAAACCGCTGCGGTCGGCGCTTATCTGGTTTTCATGACCCTCAATATCCTCGGCGTGAAGCTGGCGGCGATGTTTGAACTGGTGGTGACGGTGCTGGCGGTGCTGGAACTGCTGGTGTTTATGGGCGTAGTGTCGCCGGGCTTCAGTATCGCCAATTTTGCCGCTAACGGTTGGGCGGGAAGCGATCATTTCGGTATGCCAGCCCTTTCCGGCATCTTCGCGGCTATTCCTTTTGCCATCTGGTTCTTCCTCGCCATTGAAGGCGCCGCCATGGCCGCCGAAGAGGCCAAAGATCCGAAGCGCACCATTCCCAAAGCTTACATCACCGGGATTCTGACGCTGGTGGTACTGGCGATTGGCGTGATGCTGCTGGCGGGCGGCGCAGGCGACTGGCGTAAACTGTCTGACATCAACGATCCGTTGCCGCAGGCGATGAAGATGATCGTCGGCGAGCATTCAAACTGGATGCATATGCTGGTGTGGATTGGCTTATTCGGACTGGTCGCCAGCTTCCACGGCATTATCCTCGGCTATTCACGTCAATTCTTTGCCCTGGCGCGCGCCGGTTATCTGCCGCAGGGTCTGGCGAAACTGTCACGTTTCCAGACGCCGCATCGCGCCATTATTGCCGGTGGCGTAATTGGTATCGCGGCAATCTACAGTGATGGTCTGATCAACCTGCAGGGCATGACGCTGACGGCGGCGATGATCACCATGGCAGTATTTGGCGCCATCGTGATGTACCTGATGAGTATGCTGAGCCTGTTCAAATTGCGCCGCACCGCACCCGACATGGAACGCAGCTTCCGCGCGCCGGGTTATCCGATTATTCCCGGTATCGCGCTGGTGCTGTCACTGGTGTGTCTGATTGCCATGCTGTGGTTCAACCCGGTGATTGGCGGCCTGTTCGTGGGGATTATGGTGGTGGGATATATTTACTTCCTCGCGACCAAAACTCAGCGTCAGAATGCGCCGCAGGATGCGATGTTGATGGGTGAGTAATCGCGGGACCAGAGGGCGCAAAACTGCGCCCCTGTCCAAAGGTCGCTATTGAGGCGACCTTTTTTCTAGGATTTCAGCGGCCACAACCATGCCGCACCGCGCACACCGCTTGAATCGCCGTGCACCGCTTTCAGCACTGGCGTTTCGCACTCGCGGCCAAACACCCACTGCTTCATCAGGGCTGGCACTGTCTGATACAGGCGATCGTTATTACTCATCCCGCCGCCCAGCACGATCACATCCGGATCGAGCAAATTCACTACCTGCGCCAGCGACTTAGCTAAGCGCATTTCGTAACGGCTCATCGCCAGCTCTGCTACCGGATCCTGCTGCTCAATCAGTTTGATGATCTCTGCGCCCTTCAATGCTTTACCGCTCAAACGCTGATAATCGATGGCAAAGCCGGTACCCGATACAAAGGTTTCAATACAGCCCTGCAAACCGCAATAGCAAGGTACTTCTTCGCGATGGCGAAGTTCATCTTCATCCATCCACGGCAAAGGATTGTGGCCCCACTCGCCCGCATTACCATTGCCGCCAATGCGCGATTCACCGCCAATCGCCACGCCCGCGCCCGAACCGGTGCCGATGATCACCGCGAACACCAACGGCTGACCCGCGCCTGCACCATCCACCGCTTCGGAAACCGCTAAACAATTCGCGTCATTGGCGATGCGCACGTCACGATTCAGCGCCTGCGCCAAATCCTTGTCCAGCGGCTGTCCATTCAGCCAGGTGGAGTTGGCGTTTTTTACCCGCTGGGTGTACGGCGAAATCGTGCCGGGAATGCCAATGCCCACCGTGCCTTTTTCCCCGGTTTTCTCCTCTGCCAGCAGCACTAAATCCACAATCGCCTGGACTGTGGCGGCATAGTCATCGCGCGGGGTATTGACGCGGTGACGGAACAGCTCTTGCCCCTGATCGGAGAGCGCAATCACTTCAATCTTGGTACCGCCTAAATCAATCCCAATACGCACGATTTATTCCTCATTATTCGTTCAGGTGACAGATACAGTAGAAGGCTGAATCGGGAAAGGCAATGAAACCAATCCGATGTTTCGCTATCATGCGCGCTGACTTTGAGACTTGTGCGCCCGATCGCACCCACGGTAAGGAATCCCGATGTTGTGGTTTAAAAATATGATGGTTTATCGTCTGAATCGTGACATCCCGCTGTCCGCAGACGATCTGGAAAAACAGCTCGACGCCTTCACGTTTTCGCCGTGCGGCAGCCAGGATATGGCGAAAACCGGCTGGGTGTCACCGATGGGCAACCGCGGCGAAGCGCTGACGCATGAAATCAACGGCCAGATCGTGATTTGCGCCCGCACTGAGCAGAAGATCCTGCCTTCGCCGGTGGTGAAGCAGGCGCTGGAAGCGAAGATCGACAAGCTGGAAGCGGAACAGAGCCGCAAGCTGAAGAAGACCGAGAAAGACTCGCTTAAAGATGAAGTGCTGCATAGCCTGCTGCCACGCGCGTTTAGCCGTTTCAGTCAGACGTTTATGTGGATCGACACCGTGAACAACCTGATCATTGTCGATTGCGCCAGCGCTAAAAAAGCAGAAGACACCCTGGCGCTGTTGCGTAAAAGCATCGGTTCGCTGCCGGTGGTGCCGCTAACGCTGGAAACCCCGATTGAGCTGACGCTGACCGAATGGGTGCGTTCTGGTGAATTGCCGGCCGGTTTCGCGCTGATGGATGAAGCAGAGCTGAAAGCGATTCTGGAAGACGGTGGCGTGATCCGGTGTAAGAAACAGGATCTGATCTCCGATGAGATCGCCACCCACATCGAAGCTGGCAAAGTGGTGACCAAACTGGCTCTGGACTGGCAGGAGCGTATTCAGCTGGTGATTGCCGACGATGCCTCGATCAAGCGTCTGAAGTTCAGCGACACGTTGCGTGAGCAGAATGACGACATCGACCGCGATGATTTTGCCCAGCGTTTTGATGCCGATTTCACCCTGATGACCGGCGAACTGGCCGCGTTGATCAGTAATCTGGTGGAAGCGTTAGGCGGCGAAGCCAAGCGCTGAAGCCTGAATCGTTTACCCCCCACCTGGCTACGCTGAAGCCAAAAAGAAACCGGGAATGCTAAAAGCATTCCCGGTTTAATGATGACTCATGCTGAAAGTCCGCGTTTACAGATAGCGGCAGAGATAAGACGTTGGCTCAGCCACCTGCAAGTGGAATTCGCTGTGGCCCGGCACGTTGAAAACCGAACCGGCTTCGTACCATTTCCACTCGGTTTCACCTGGCAGCAGCACTTTCAGTGCGCCACTCACGACCGTCATCTCTTCCGGCTGTCCTGTACCGAAGGTGTACTCACCTTCTGCCATCACGCCAACGCTGGCACGGCCAATGGTTACGCTGTCGAAACCAATGGATTTCACTTTTCCGTCGAAATACTCACTTACGTTGAGCATGTTACTTCCTCACAGCACATTATGGTGTCTGGCAGATTACAAGGGAACTCGCTGATCTGTCACGCGAAAAAGCAATACAGATCGCGACTTGTGATCGGCCTCAGTCAGACGATCAACTCTGACGCTAACTTCGCCACCAGCACGTTGGATAACAGTACCGGAATGCCCAGCATTTTCTGCAGGAAATCCCGGTGCTTCTGGTGATAGCCAATACAGTCGAGCACCACCACATCTGCCCCCTGCTCTTGCAGCGACAGGCCCGCCTCGATCAAATCATTCTGCTGTGCCAGATAAGGGCTGGCGACGGCAAAGCATGGCGCGCTGTTCAGATTCCGCCATTTACTGGCCTGCTCAGCGATCTGCTCTTCTACCGGCACGACAATCCCCACTTTATGTTCCTGCACGATGGCCTTGACCAACGGTGGGATAATGCGGTCCGGCTCCAGCAACAGCGCCTTTTCGGTTTTCAGCGTGCCAAATTCACCGGTGCACAGCAGCAAAATCGTATCGTAGCCCTGCTGTTCCAGCGCCGTAATCTTGCGTTGCAGTCCCTGCTCAACTTTTGGCCCCGACAGGCGCACCTGCTCGCCGGTGGTCATACGCGAAACCAGCACTTTCTCACCCGCTTCAGGCGAGAAGAACTGCTCCACCTCAGCGAGTGTCAGGCCGTCGAGTAATCCGGCGTGAGCGACTTGCTCTTCCGGTAAGTGATCCTGCAGCAGCGGCAGAATATCGCTACGCGGGGATTGACCAATCGTTAAGGTAACCAGGGACTGTTTCATCATTAAGCTTTCCGCGTACGCAGGTGACTGAGACTACCATACAAAGAGTGTAGTAATGCGTACTCTTGTTTGTCATAGAACTGACAGGTTTCACGGCCAAACTCTTTCGCCACTTCCACCGCAAACTTCACGGTCGCCGCGATATCCACTTCATGGCTGGCACCGGTGCCGCAACCTGGCACGACCGATTCCGCGCAAATCGCTACACCAACCACTGGCACATCGGTGGCGGTTGACGGCTGCAGGATGCTGTTAAGATGATACACACCGTTGCCATATGGCGTGATGTCCTGCGTAGTGATCGGGAAGGTCACAGCAGGAAGACCGCTGGTCATCTCCATAATGCGCAGCAGATCTTCTGATACGCGCAGGATGTAACCCTCTTTCACTGTCGGCGAGATCGCGTAGCCTTTATGATTCAGGATACGGTTACCTTTGGTGGTATCGATGGAGAGAATCGCGTCCACGCCGTCGATCACTTCGTTGTCATTCATGGTGATGTCATCGCATGGCGAGTCCATGAAATCCACCGGCTCATGCGGACGGGTTGGCGCATCCGGGCAGATGTGAGTAGTGATAATCACGTCACCCGCCAGCACATCGCCTTTGGTCTGCATCTGTGCCAGCTTCAGCGCACTGCTCACCGCCGCCACTGCGCCATCTGCATCCGACACCATACCGATACGCGTTGGACGCGCACCGATGCCGCCTAAACGACCGACAATGCCCAGCGTGGGTGCGGTGCCGCCTTTGCTCTTGCCCTGCGCACCAGGAATATCAATGCGCACGAAATCAGTACGCCCTTTCGGGCCGGTGACGCGCTTGAAGCTGGCGGTCACGCCTGGGTAGCCGGCAAAAAGATCCACCACCTGCTGGCCATCCACGTAGGCGCTATCGAGTAACTCAAAAACCTGCAGTGTCTGCTGTAAACTCATATTGAATTCCCTGGGTTATTTCTTGGTGCTACTGGCAAAAAGAGAATGGAAGAAGCTGTACAGCGCGTCGCCCGCAATAAACCCTGCGGCCATCACCTCCATCGGTGAACGTCCACGCTCGCCCCACACTCGAATGATCAGGATACGCAGTGCGATCCCCACCATCACCGCCCAACCTGCTGCGGCGTTGTTGATTAACAAACCGGTCGCCAGCAATACGCCTAACTGACGCTTCGGCCCACCGATAAACTGAATAATCGCACCCGGAATCGCCCACATCAGCAAGCTTCCGGCAATGCCTGGCTCGGCACCGGCCTGAATGGTTTTGGCGTAAACGCGTGCCACTGGTGGCAGCAGGTTTTCGGCGAAGAACAGGTTGTGTGCGTACCACACCACTGGAATACAGATCACAAAGGCGATCATCGCGGCGATTAACTGGATACGGCGGCCCCACAGCTCTTGCTGTAGATCGGCACCGTTACCGCGCAGGATAAAGCCGGCTTTCAGGTCGTAGCCCATATCGGCAAAGGCCGGTCCTGTTGCGGCGGTGAAGCCACACAACAGACAGAGCGCCAGCGGCGGGAAGCCGAGCAAAATACCGAGGATCAGGGTTATCAGCGCTACGGCAAAGGCCGGGAACCAGCCTGAGTGCATCGCGGCGATGCCGACAATCAATTCATGCACGAAGGCAGCAAACGCGGCATACACGATAAACAGCACCAGCATCGGCAAGCCCATCTGGCTCCACAAACCGCCCGCCAGTGCCAGCAGCGTGGAGATGATGATGTAGCCAACGGTGCCGAAGCCGAGAGAACGCTTCACTTCGCTGTCGCTGCGGCTGACATTCAGCTGATCGTTGCGACGGCTGACAATCACCTGCACGACCTGAATCAGCGCCACCAATCCTGCGCCGACCATCATGCCGTGTGGGATATACAACGCATTGATATCGATACCAGCAACCGGTTGCGCATAAGCACGCAACAGAAAACCAATACCCAACATGCTCAGCGCCCAGATATTGCCAATAAAAGCAGTACCGAAGGCTGACATGGGGATTTTCAACATCGAACCGGCAATGCCGCCGACAATACCCACCACCAGCAACCACGCCTGACGGCCGCCTTTATCGCCGGCTTTGATCGCTTCCGCGGCTGCCACGCCCGGTGGCCACGCATTGCTGGCCGGGAACACGCGGGTATCGAACAGGCGGTATAGCAGATAGGCATCCAGCAGCATCGCCGCACTGACACCGACAAACAGCGGCAGTACCAGCTGCGGTTCACCCAGCGCCCACGGCACGGCAATCGGCATCAGCAGACTGTTCGCCGCACCAAAGGTGGCAGAAGAGATGGCGGTTTGCGCAAGGTTCTGTACTTCGATGGAGCGATAACGACGGAACCATTGCAGAGGAATGCGCGCCAGCAACATGGCAAACAGCGCACCGATAATAGAGGTATTGGGTGTCACCCCAATGGTGGTAATCAGCTGAACCCCGATGATGGCACCTGCTACAGACAGCAGAACCAGCATTAAGCCCACGCCGATACTTTTTATTGGATTATGTTGACGCATATTATCCCCGTATTTTCACCCTGTAGAAAACGCGTAATACGTTTTATGCCCGACACGCGGGACATCAACGCTTTTAATAAATCGTTCCCTGATTTTTGAAATAGGCAGGTCCGAAGACCTGCTATTTCCCTGGTGTGGCGCGAATAAACGCCTTTAAATCGAAAATAAGGTTATGCGCCGTATTTCTCGGCCATCAATGCAGCCGTTGCGCGCAGTTCGCTGAGCAGCGCGTCCGGATAACCCGGGGCCGCTTCTTGCGAGAGAAACGAGAGACACAGTGCGGCACTTTCGCCGCGATGTTTATTGGTGACCGCCACCGCCAGTGAGCTGATGCCCGGCAACGTCTCATTGCGTGCCAGTGCCCAGCCCTGCTGGCGAATCACCGCTAATTCTTTACAGAGTGCATCAATGTTCAGAGGCGAGTTTGCGGATGCGGCTTGCCAGTCATCGGCAAAACGCGCACGCACTTCGTCATCACTCAATTGTGCCAGCAGCACGCGCCCGGTAGAGGTACCGGAAAGGGAAACACGCGTACCTGGCGGCGTGACGAGTTGGGTGAAAAAACGGCCGTGATACATGCGCATCACCAGAACGTCTTGCCCATCCAGCACGGAGATGTACCCCATACAACCACTGCTGGCCGCCAACTGCGCCATCGGCGCAGAAGCACTATCAACCAACGGCGTTGATAAGTAGTGCCCCGCAACTGAAAGCAACACACGACCAATCTGGAAACAGCGACTATCGGGATCACGCTCAAGCAATCCTTCACTTTCCATGGTCGCCAGCAGGCGAGAAACGGTACTTTTCGGCAATCCCAACGCGTCAACCACCTCGGTGAAGGTCAGGCCCGGATGGCCCTGCGTCACGCCAAAGCGCTGGAAAAGCTTAAGTACGGCAGCGGCGTTTTCGAGTGTGGTCATGGCGTCGGTTTCACTATGTGGAACTGAGTTCCTATATCAATACAGTGAAAGTAATTCGCTCTGCTGATCGGGTCAAGCGCAAATTTTGAACCGGCTATATTTGCGTCGATTTAACGCAGCATAAAATACGGCGCAAACTGAAAATAAAGTGACGTCATCAGGCAAGCAGGAATAACAGCAGAAAAGGATGGCGGTTCTGGCGGGCATATTAGTCATTTTAAGGCAGTTGAAAATAACTGTTTAGCCACGGAAAGTAATCACTGATTAACAGGCGTCCCTGCCCGCGAGATTTACTCTTTATCCGCGTCTTCATAACGCGCTTTGGCATCCTGCGCTTCGGCTTCAGTTTTGTGCTCACTGATCAGTGAATCGGGCTTCGGATGGTCAGCGCGTAACTCATACCACGTCACAGTATTGCCTGCCGCGCCTTTCTCAACGGCAACGATGCGCGCTTCTCGCGGGTACGGTGGTTTGGTTGGCATAGATTTCCCTCTTATGTCTGGTTTCCACACAGACAGCGGCGATCCCCCTGTCTCTAATAAAGTATAGACAATGGAGGATCGCGAGAAAAAAGAGGGATAAATCTGAAGGGGTTAGCTGGCGCGGGCGAGCGAGAGGGATTGCAGAATTTGATCAACAACCTGTTCTGGCGCCTGCATGGCATTCACTTCATGGTGCGCGGTCTGGCGGTAAAGATGCGCGCGCTCGCGCAGAATATCGCTCATCTCCTCGCCAATCGGACGACCGGTTAGCGTCGGGCGCTGTGCGGCTTCGGGCTGACGTTCAAGACGATCGGCCAGTACCGTTGACGGGGCATTTAACCAAATCACCTGCCCATGTTCGCGCATAAAGCGACGATTCACCTCAGCCAACACCATCCCGCCGCCGGTGGCAATCACCGTTGCCGGCGCTGTGACCGCCCGCAGCGATTCAGTTTCGCGCGCACGGAAGCTGTCCCAGCCTTCAGCCGCGACGATTTCCGCCACGGTGCGCTGCGTCGTGAGCTGCAGGTTATGATCGGTATCGCTAAAGGCATAACCAAGCGCCTGAGAAAGGGCCTGGCCGATAGTGGTTTTACCGCAACCGCGTGCGCCGATCAGATAGATGGGTAATGACATCCGGGCTCATCCTCCGCCGTATTTATGCCGCACGGGCAAGGTCATCAGGTCAATATTGCGTCGCATGATACCTGGATTTTATTTTATCAGCCACCCGCGAAGCACGATTTACGCGTATTTACGGCCATGAATTCACTATCAACATGATTAATAAAGATAAAATGATGCGTATTTCGTGCATCAACCTATTTGTAAGCACGGGCAACATTTCCTTACCAGGCCATTGATTTACTTTCTGTCACGTTGACCACATATAAGAAGGTACGAATCATTGGAGGTTCACACCATGCAGAATGAAGAACAACAGTTAATTGATAATCTCTTTAGCCGACTGAAACAGGCTGAAACCCAGAGCGGACCGCGTGATGCCGGTGCCGAACAGCTGATTAAACAGCACTTGCAGAGCCAGCCTGGTGCGCCTTATTACATGTCACAGGCAATCCTGATTCAGGAAGCAGCGCTGAAAAAACTCAACGCTCAGGTGGCCGACCTGGAGAATCGCCTGGCACAGGCTCAGCAACAACAACAGCAAGCACCGCAGCAAAGCAGCGGTGGTTTCCTGTCGAGTCTGTTTGGCGGCGGTTCTCGCCAGTCTGCACCGCAGCAGCAACAGCCAGTGTGGGGCAGCGCGCCGCAGCAGCCTCAGCAGCAATACGCGCAGCCCCAACAGCAATATGCGGCTCCGCCTGCGCGCGGCACGGGTTTCCTCGGTGGTGCATTACAGACAGCTGTAGGTGTGGCCGGGGGCGTGGTGATGGCCGATATGCTCACCAGCATGTTCCATCATTCTCAGCCGGAAGAGATTGTGAATATCATCAACGAACCGGCGCTGCCGCAGGTGGATAACAGCCTCGATACCTTTAACGGTAATGACAGCAACAATGCCTTCCTGAACGACAACGCCAGCTGGGATAACAACAGCTTTGCGGATAACAACGACTTCAGTGACTTTGGTGGCGGCGACTACGACGACGATGACAGCTTCGTCTGATTAGCGCTGGCGTAACCACTTATCCAATTCGTTAGCAAACAGCTGGCGGTCACGTTGGTTTAGCGCCGACGGGCCGCCACTTTGCACGCCACTCGCTCGCATTGTTTCCATAAAATCACGCATGGTCAGACGCTGACGAATGGTATCCGGTGAGTAGCGCTCGCCGCGCGGATTCAACGCCGCAGCGCCCTTCTCCAGCACTTCTGCCGCTAAGGGAATATCCCCGGTGATCACCAGCTCGCCCGGCTGCACACGCTTCACAATCTCGTTATCAGCCACATCAAATCCCGCCGCGACCTGCAGCGTTTTCAGCCACGGTGATGGCGGTACGCGCAGCGGCTGATTCGCCACGAAAGTCACGGTGATTTTGGCGCGTTCGGCGGCTCGGTACAGCACTTCTTTGATGACATTGGGGCAGGCATCGGCATCAACCCAAATCGACATGTGTTTTCCTTTTTCCTACAGAATTGCAAGCGATCTTGCCCGCTTGCGGCAGAATGGCAAATATTTTTACGCGGCTTGTTATTCAGCACAGCTGTCGTAAGCTAACTCGCACGAGAAAATGAACACTTAAAGGATAGAGCGATGCTGGAGAAGAAAATCGGGTTTATCGGCTGCGGCAATATGGCGAAGGCCATTATCAGCGGACTGGTCAACAGCGGGCTGATTGCCCCGGCTAACATCTGGGTTTGCGACCGCAAACCGGCCACCAATCAGGCGATGGCAGAGCAATATGGCGTGACAGCGGCTGAAAGCCCAGAGAGTCTGGCACGTGAAGTCGATATCCTGTTTGGTGCCGTGAAACCGAATGTGATTCTCAAAGTGCTGAAAGATCTCGCGGGTCAATTGAAGAAGGATTCGCTGGTGGTGTCGATCGCCGCAGGCGTCACCCTCGATTCACTGGCTGCCGTGCTGGGGCACGACCGCAAAATCATCCGCGTGATGCCGAATACGCCGTCGCTGGTGAACGAAGGCATGACTTCGATTACCCCTAACGTACTGGTGGAACCGCATGAAGTCGACGAAGTGGTTGGCATCTTCGAGAGCTTCGGCAAAGCGGCGGTGGTGAATGAATATCTGATTCATGCCGTGGTCGGTGTGAGTGGTTCGGCTCCGGCCTACGTATTTATGTTTATCGAAGCAATGGCAGATGCTGCCGTGCTCGGCGGCATGCCGCGTGCGCAGGCCTATCAGTTCGCGGCACAGGCGGTGAAAGGTTCCGCGCAGATGGTGCTGGAAACCGGCAAACATCCTGGCGAATTGAAAGATATGGTGTGCTCACCCGGCGGTACCACCATCGAAGCGGTGAAAGTGCTGGAAGAGAAAGGCTTCCGCGCGGCGGTGATCAACGCGATGCAGCAGTGCATGGCCAAGTCCGAAGCATTAAGTAAGCAGTAACCTACCCGGTTTAATCAGGTGCGCATGCCTGCGCACCTGAATCCGTCCAATGTTGTGCAGCCCTCTTTACGCGCCCTGCCCCTGATACGCTTCAAACAGCGCCAGCCCTTGCGCCAGCGTCATCGGTTGCTGCATGGTTTCCACCAGCGCCGCTGTCAGCGTGTACATCCCTGCTGAACACACCGCCGCGATGATGCCCTGACGACAGTAAAAGGCGATAAAACTTTTGTCCTGAAGCGATCCCAGCAGTCGGTAGTCGTCCCACTCTTCAGCATGGCCCAGATATTCGTAGCGCGTACCGTAGTGTGCGGTCCAGAAAAACGGCACGCGATCATACATCATACCTTTGCCCAGTATATTGAGAGCCGCGATTCGCCCCTGCTGCTGCGCCACACGATAATGCTCAATACGCTGCGGGCCACGCGGCGTGAGATAACTGGCGATATCGCCCGCGACCCAGATATTGTCAGCAACGCGTAGCTGCCCGTCGGCGAGCAGGCTGCCATCGTCCTGCAGTGGCAAATCATGGATGAAATCCGTCGCCGGTTTCACGCCAGTGGCAAACAGCACCTGACTTGCTGGCACCGATTTTCCCCCTTTCAGACGCACCGCTTGCACCTGTTCTTTCCCTTCCAGCGCTTCCGGCTCACCCTCAACAAATTTCACCCCATTGCTGCGGTGCAGATCGTGAAAATAGCGTCCAATCTCTTCACCAAACTGCTTAGCAAACGGCAATGGATGGCGGGCAATCACCGTGACATCCACATCACGATTGCGCAGTGCACCCGCCATCTCCATACCGATAAAACTATTGCCGATGATCACCAGCTGCTCTGTTTGATCCACCTGTTTGAGCAGTTCATCCGCCTGATTTAGCGAACGTAACAGATGCACACCCTGCAAATCCTTACCGGGGATGTTAAGAGGCTGCGGCACGCCGCCGCTGGCAATAATTAGCTGGTCAAATTTCACTGTCTGACCATCAGCAAGAATCAACGTCTGATCCTGCGCCTTGAGTTGCGCGACCTCGCCCTGAATACGCTGTAGCGAACCCAGCATATCCGGCTTAAGGAGTTTAGGCACATCCTCAATCGCCATTTTTCCCGAAGGCACAAACTTGCTCAGCGCGGTGCGATCGTAAGGGGCGGCGGATTCGCGCTCCACCAGCACAATGCGCCCGCTGAAACCTTCATCGCGGAGCGTCCAGATCGCCGCACTGCCTGCGGCTCCGGAACCTAAAATCACGCACACCGGTGATTCGCCCTGAGCGGCGGGCGCACTGGCGGGTGTCATCGCTTGTGGATTCACCAGCACCTTGCCCTGTTCAACACGCACCGGATAGCGTTTGAGGTTGGCCAATGCCAGCGGCTCACACATCTTGCCATCGCGCAGTTGAAATACCGCCTTGTGCCACGGACACACCAGCTTGTCGCCGCAAATTGCACCCTGCTCTAACGGCGCTCCCGCATGGGGGCACTTTGCCTGCAACGCCTGCACCCGTTCGCCATCGCGAACCAGTACCATATCGATATCACCCACGGTGAATTTGGTGGGTTTGTGCTGCGCCAGCGACTTGAGTTCCACGACAGATTGATAGCTCACGATTAGCCTCCTGCGTTGTTATTGGATTTGACGACATTAAATCCCTACAAACAGTAAGCCTGGCAAAGCAGGAGAATTTCGCTGAAGAAACAAAGCGTAACGGCGGATAAGCTATTACTTATCACACCGTTAGCGAGGAAAATAAAATCGCGCTTCAGGCTGAGGCGGCTTGCCACACCTTTTTGCCCTGTTTGAGACAGGCGAATAACGCCACGCCCCCATCTGGCTGGGGTTTCAGCAACAACACATCCGCCGGCGCACCGGGTGCCAACCCATGCTGCTGTGGCAAATCTAACTGCCGTGCCGGACGAATCGATGCCATCTCAATCGCCTGCTGCAAAGAGGCTAATTGTTGCCGCAGCAGAAAATTGACG